>DASSJP010000630.1:0-5815 GCA_035691165.1 Rubrobacter sp. | reverse complement strand
CGGCCTGACGGTCTACGACGACCCCCCTCTTGAGCCCGTAGCTAGGTGCCTCCCCCATCGAGAGCACCTCGACCCAGCCACGCCGCGGGTCCACCCTGCCGGCGAGCGCCACAATCTTGGTGGTACCCACGTCTATCCCGTAGACCAGAGACTGAGCCACGATCGACTAGCCCCGTGACTCGCTGTTCGTTTCGTCGGGAGACGGCGCGCCTACCACTACCCTCTCGGGCGAACGCAGGTCGAAGACACGGGCGTCAGGGTGCTCCGGCATGATGTCCTTCAAGGCTTCAGCCTGACGTTCACCCACATCCCCCGAGAAGATAACAGGTCGCCCTTCCACGGTAGCCTCGATCCCCCCGGCGCCGGCGCCGTCCACCGAGTCCAGCGTAACTCCACTCCTGTTCAATACCCTCGTGAACTCCAAGATCTCCCCTACCTGGTCCCGATCCAACTTCACCCTCTCGAGACCCGCTCCCCCGAGCCCCGGAAGCTCCTTACCGTCCGACGACAGGATTATCCGCCGCCCATCAACATCGGCATCGAGCACCGGTCGACGCTCCTCAACCTGAACGGTAACTATACCGGACTTCCAGTTTTCGTTCACCCTTACACCCTGAACCCAAGGATTAGACTGTACTTTGCGTTTCAATTCATCCTTGTTGAGGGTGAGGAGGCTCGCGTGGTCGGGGACGGCGTTCCAGGCGTCGGATTCGGGGTACATGCGGGCGCCTTCGACCCTGATGCCGGTCACGGGGAAGCTAAAGTAGGTGAGGAGTACGACGGTGAGGGTAGTAGCGACGGCAACGGCCGCCGAGATCAGGATCGCGCGCAGTGATCTGGTCAGGGTTGGGATCCTCGATCCTCCAGTAAGTCGAGCAGGTCTTCACCAGCTTTCGATATGTCTCCTGCGCCGAGGGTGAGGACGAGGTCTCCTCTCCTCGAGACTTCTTGCAAGACGCGGGGTATGGTGTCCTGCTGGGGTATGTAGTAGACGTCAGGGTGTTCGTCCGTCTCGCAGATGGCGTCCACTATGAGTTTCCCGTTCACGCCGGGCTGGGGCATCTCGCCAGCACCGTAGACCTCGGTGATGAGCACGGCGTCCGCAGAGGAGAATGACTCGCCGAACTCCCTGTACAGCGCGCGGGTGCGCGAGAAACGGTGGGGCTGGAAAACTGCGATCACCCTCCCGTCGGTTGTCATGGTGGAACGGGCAGCGGCGAGCGTCGCCGAGAGCTCCGTCGGGTGGTGGGCATAGTCGTCCACGACGCGTACCTGCGCGCTCTCTCCCTTGAGTTGGAAGCGGCGACGCACGCCTCCGAAGCCTTTCAGAGTACGAGCCGCCTCGCAGGCGTCGTAGCCGAGCCAGCGTGCGACCGCCGCCGCGGCCAGCGAATTGAGTACGTTGTGGCGTCCGTAGACACCCAGTTCGACCTCGCCGCGTCGCTCACCGTCCTCCACCAGCACGTAGGAATTGGGGCTCAAGATCTCGGCCCGGAGTTTTCCTGCATCGAGGCCGTACGTCGTCGAAGGGCATGTGGCCTCTGCCGCCACCCCTACGAAGGATGGGTCGTCGGCGCAGATCACAAGGTGTCCTTCCTCAGGTAGAGAGCGGACGAATTGCTTGAAGGTCTCAACCACGTCATCGAGAGACGAGTAGAAATCGGGGTGGTCGAACTCGATGTTCGTGACGACGGCGGCCTGCGGCCTGAGGTACAGGAAAGAACGGTCGCTCTCGTCGGCCTCCGCTACGACGAGGTCGGATCTCCCGAAGGCCACGTTGCTACCGATGTCGTTCAGCTCGCCGCCAACCAGCGCCGTCGGGTTCTCTCCCAGAGCCTTGAGGACGTGCGCCGTCATGCTCGTCGTTGTCGTCTTGCCGTGAGTTCCCGCAACGGCGACGCTGCGACTGCCATCCAGGATCCAGGCCAGCGCGGCCGCACGCGGTATCACGGGTATGGAGCGTCGGCGGGCTTCCAGAAGCTCCGGGTTCGTCTTCGGTATGGCGGTCGAGATAACGACCTGATCCGCGTCCCCTACCTGATCCGCGGCGTGACCGATGTAGACGGTGATGCCTGTCTCGCGCAACCTGCGAGTATATGGAGACTCTTTGAGATCCGAGCCCGTAACGACATGGCCCCTCTTGTTGAGGACCTCCGCTATACCACTCATTCCAGCCCCGCCGACGCCGATCATGTGGATCTTCATGGGCCTCACTCCTTCTCTCCGGCACGCAGCAGTCTATCGGCTACCTCGGAAGCCGCTCCAGGCGTGGCGAGAGCGCCCATGCGACCTGCAAGCCTCTCCCGCCGTTCATCATCGTTCAGCAAGTCCTCGACTTGCTCGCGCAGCGCCTCCGCGGTGACATCGGCGTCGAGCATCAACTCAGAGGCTCCCCTCTCGGTAAAGTACCTGGCGTTGTGCAGCTGGTGGTCGCCCGTCGCGAATGGGAACGGGATTAGGATCGCCGCCTTTCCAGCCGCCGCGATATCGAAGAGCGAACCTGCACCCGCCCGACTCACGACGACGTCTGCGGCGGCCAGGTAGAGCCAGATATCGTCCACGTACTCCAGGATGCGGTGCCTCGGGTTATCCGTCGAGAGCCTCGCGAAGTCCCTGCGGCCAGCGACCTGGACAACCGTATAGGGTGTCGTGCCCCTAAACGCCTCAGCCGCTGCGAGGTTGATCCTCAGCGCCCCCCCGCTGCCACCGAAGATCAGGACAACCGGCGGCTCCAGCCCGAGGTCCCGAAGCGCCGCCTCCCGCGAAGCATCGAAGACCTCTTTCCTCGTTGGCATCCCCACCCACACTGCGTTTCCGATGCGCTTTGCCGCCTCCGGAAACGTCACCAGCGTCTCCTTCGTGAACCGGCTCGCTATTCGGTTGACGCGCCCGGGGACGGAGTTCTGTTCATGCAAAAACGTCGGTACCCTCAGGGTCCGGGCCGCGATCACCGCCGGCGCACTCGCGTATCCTCCAACGCCGAGAACGGCCATCGGGGACAATAGTTGTATTATGCGTCTACAGTGGACGATAGCTTTTAGGGAGAGTAGGGTTGCGCGGGCCTGGGCGATGGGGGTTCCAGCGAGGCCAGTGAGGGGAAGGGCGTGGAGGGTGAAGCCGGCGCGGGGAACGAGGTCCTTCTCGATACCGGACTCGGATCCCACGAACTCGACCAAGGCTCCCCTCTCCCTCAAGTCAGCCGCCACGCACAGCGCGGGGATAGCGTGTCCCCCCGTGCCGCCTCCGGCTATCAGGATTCGCGCGAGGTTTGATCTCTCTGGCTCGTTCACTGTCCTCCGATATTCTGTAGAGGATGCCCACGGCGGCGAAGCATACCAGGAGACTCGAGCCGCCGTAGCTGACGAAGGGCAATGTCATCCCGGCGAGCGGGAGTACTACCATGGCGGCCCCGATGTTGAAGATGGCCTGGACGGTGAGCATCGTGGTCAGTCCCGCCGCGACGCAACGAGCCATCACGGATGGGGCGTTCATGGCTATCCTCAGCCCTGCCAGAGTGATAAACCCGAAGGCGGCGATCACCACGACCATGCCTACCAGTCCCAGCTCTTCGCCGATCAGAGCGAAGATCATATCCGTACCGAGTTCGGGCACGTATGGTCCCTGTCCGCCCGACCCTGCCCCGGCACCGAAGAACCCTCCGGCCTTTATGGCGACCATCGATTGGACTACCTGGTAGCCCGAACCGTCCGCTGCTGCCCAGGGGTCCAGGAACGTAAGGAACCGCTCTCGCCTGTACGGGGCGAGCATCATCATCCCCAACACCGCCACCACCCCGGCGAGGCCCGAGAGCACCAGGTCTTTCGTCCTGAGCTCAGAGGCCCATAGCGTCCCTGCCACGCCGGAGAGCAGAACAACGGACGTGCCAAAATCAGGTTCGATCAGGACCAGGGCGAAGAGCACCCCGGCTGCCGCAACCGGCTTGACAGGCAGCCTCGAACCGTGAGGCAGGCGTGCGACCGCGCAGCTCAAGGCCAGCACGGAGGCGAGCTTCGCGAACTCCGCAGGCTGAATGGTCAGGGGACCGAAGTCCAGCCACCTGCGCGCGCCGTTGATCTGGCTTCCGACATCAGGTATGAGGACGAGCACGAGGCTGACGAGTACGATCAGGTACAGGGCAGGGGCATACTTGCGCCACGCCGTGTATCTGATACGGCTGACAACGACGAAGGCGGCCACCCCGAGCACCATGTGAACGCACCTTTCGAGAAGGAAGGCCGTACCATAGACCCTGTAGGTGGCCGAGTAGACCATAACAAGCCCAAGCAATGAGAGGCCAAGCGCCACGAGGAACAGGTTAGCCCGCAAGCTACTCATCGACCGACGGCACCTCCGGCGAGCTCCCGCGCGAACCTGGCGAACGCGTTCCCCCTCTCGGCATATCCGGGAAACTGATCGAAGCTCGCGCACCCTGGCGAGAGGAGGACGACGTCCCCCGAGCTTGCGAGCGCTCCGGCTCTTTCGACGGCGTTCTCGAGATCAGAGACCCTGTGGACGACGTCTTGCCAGCCTTCGTCTTCGAGATATGAGGCGATGCGTGGTCCGGCTTCGCCCTGGCAGATGATAGCCCTGCACCCGCCCAGTCCAGGCAGCAACTCGGAGAAGTCGGTGTACTTCTCCGAGCCACCGAGTATGAGCACGACAGGCACGTCGAAGCTGTCGAGGGCCGCCGCAACCGCAGCTGGGTTGGTTGCCTTGGAATCGTCCACGTACGTCACGCCCCCGCGCGCGGCGGCGACCTGCATCCGATGCGGCTTGAGCTCGTATCCGAGCAGGCCCTCCCTGATGTCGCGAAGGTCCGCACCGAGCCTCTCCGCGGCGACAGCGGCGAAGAGCGCGTTCTCGTAATTATGCGTCCCTGCGAAGTTCAACTCGGCCACGTCCGCCAGTTGAGATCCACGCAGGAGCAGACGCCCGTCACGGACGGCCGTATCGTCCTCGCCAACGACCAGAGTCTCGCCTCGAAGCGTGTCGAGGGCGGCGTAGCCAATTTCGTCCCCGGCGCTCACCAGGGCCAGGTCCTCTTTTCGCTGTCCGTCGAAGATGCGGAGCTTGTCGCTTATGTACTCCTCCAGAGAGGTGTGCCAGTTCAGGTGATCCGGCCTCACGTTCAACAACGCGGCGACCTCGAAGCCGGGGTTCTTCAGAAAATGAAGCTGGAAGGATGAGACCTCCAGGACGAGGGTCCCGGCACCACGCGCCTCCTCGACGCACCCGGTCAGATCCCTCCACGAGTTTCCGGCTACCGCGTGTGGCACTCCCGCGGCCTGCAGAACTCGGTTCAGCATGTCCACGACGGTCGTCTTGCCGTTCGTACCCGTGACCGCCGCCACGCGAACGTCCGGTCCGATCATTTCCAGGCCCAACCCAACCTCGGAGATGATGGGCACCCCCCGTTCTGCGGCAGCGCGGAGCACGGGGTGCGCCGGCCTTACTCCAGGACTAACTACGACCCGGTCGACGCCTTCCAGTACGTTGGGTCCAGAGTTGAGGTGTCCCTCAACGTTCAGGTCCTCCACTATGGAGCGCAGGTGTTCGTCATCCCGGTCATCCGCGACGACAACCTTTTCGCCACGGTCTGTCAGGGCTCGCGTGGCCGCTACGCCCGATTCACCGAGCCCGAATACCAGCGTCTTCACGGGCTCACCCGACCGTGTTGTAGAGGAAGATGTAGTAGAGGAAGAAGCCGACTGACGAGAACGCTGCCTGGGCGATCCAGAACCGGACCACAACCTTGTTCTCGTCCCAGCCCAGAAACTCGAAGTGGTGGTGGATCGGGGCCATCTTGAAGACGCGC
>DASSJP010000629.1:0-2768 GCA_035691165.1 Rubrobacter sp. | reverse complement strand
TGGAGGTACGGGTCTCGGGCTGGCGATAAGCAAGCAGCTGGTAGAGCTCATGGAAGGCGAGCTCGAGGTCGAGAGCAAGCAAGGGGCGGGAAGCACGTTTTCCTTCGTCCTTCCGCTAGCCAGGCAGCAAGGAAGTCACCGCGAGGCATCGAGTTCACCCGCTCCCCTCTCGTATGTAAGTTCGCCTGCTGCTACCAGCCACGGTCCTAGACAACTGGCAACGCAAGCCAATGCAACTATCCTCGTCGCTGAAGACACTCTAGTGAATCAGATGGTCGTCGAGGAACTGCTAAAGAGACGTGGCTTCCGCGCGCATGTGGTTGCGAACGGGGCCGCAGCAGTAGAGTCTGTATCCCATGCCTCTTACGAGGCTATCCTGATGGACGTGCAGATGCCAGATATGGACGGTTATGAAGCAACAGCTGAGATTCGCAGTATTGAGGGAACAGATCGACACACTCCTATCATTGCTATGACAGCTTATGCCTTGCAGGGCGATCGGGAGAAGGCGTTGTCTGCTGGCATGGATGACTACATTACCAAGCCGATCAGACCGGAAGACCTCGATCGAGTGCTTGCCCACTGGGTCTTTGACTCCTCCCCAACACATGAAGACTTAGACCTACCGGCACATAGCTCTCCGGAAGAACGGTCTGGTTCCCTAGACCAGAGAGTTCTCGCTGACTTACGCTTGATTCAACAGGAGGGTGGGGCGGAGATCGTGGACAGGCTGGTCGATACATTCCGCGATGAGACGCCTCCCCATCTAGCGACTTTGCGCCAAGCCGCCGAAGCCGAGGATGCACAACTCTTCAAGCGCACGGCACATACTCTCAACGGTATCTGCAGAGCTATTGGAGCCAGTCAAATGGCCTCGGTCTGCGGAGAACTCGAGACGATGAGCGATGCGAGCCTCCGAACACAGGCCCCGGACGCGGTGGCTTGGCTAGAGAATGAACTTGAACGAGTCCAAGACATGCTTGACACCGAGTTGCAGATACGGACCGAGTAAGAGAACTGGGAACAAGACGGCCATCCCGCACGTGAGCGAGCTTTACCCTAATAGAACGTGCTGGTAGCCGTACTCTTAGAATATGCAGCAACCGTGCAGCAACCCGGTCCGAATGCAGCCGAACGGAGCAGGAATATAGAAGCACCCTTACACCGAAAACGTCTTAAGTAAGCCGATCTTCCGGACATGGCAGGACGCATCAGAAGAGTCGTTACTACTCTGATAAGGAAGAGGTCCCTGGTTCGAGTTCTACGCAAGCCTTCCATGTTCGGTGATCCAGGTGGCGAGTTCTGTCCGGGAATGGAGTCCCATAGCGGTAGTCAGTGCAGTTGACCCAGGTCAGAGTCTTGGGTGAACTTGAGGCGTAAAGGTTCTCCGGTGCGGCGGCGTCTAACTCCAAGTACGACGGTGGATCAATATCATTGCACAGCGCTATAGTTTCTTGAGGATCCCTCTGACGTGCGTGGCGGCTGTGTGCTCGGAGATGGAGAGCTTAGAGCGTTTGTCATAGCGGTTGGTCCAGTAGATGGTAGCCGCGATGCTCGAAGAAGCCTCTGGCGTCGCGGCTACTGACCGCGGAGAGCGCAGATCCCATCGCCTCTAGTAGTGCCTCCCGGCTGCGAGCTTGTGCTTTCCCCAAGATCCCTTTTACCTTCGAGAAGGCTTCCTCTATCGGGTTGGGATCAGGCGAGTAGGGCTGCAGGTAGATGAGCCCGCATCCCCTTGCCTCCATGAGTTCACTAAAACCCTCTCTGTCCTATTGTCTCCGAGACTCTGCCCATCACCCCAACGACGGCAAAAGGAACTCTGTCCTCTGTGAGCGGGTGGTCCACGGCTCTAGTTGGAGATCTCCCGCAAGGAGCCTCACCGCTCTCTCGTCGAGCTTTGAGGCTTTGCCGGGAGTCTTCTGGAGTGTCCCACGCTCATCGAGTAGCTTGCGGTAACACTCGACCGTCGCCCGGTGAACGGTTGCGCCCTTGTGGACGTCCTGCTTCCTCTTCTCTCTGGGATCAATCGAGCACGCTCTCATGCTCCTTCCCGGCGCAGCAACATCGCAACCGGCCATGATAGGAGGAAGAGAGACATTTTCAGAACCAACCCTCGCACTGCGCAAACTTCATCGTCCGGGCAGGTCTGCCTCTATCTCTCTACCCACTCCACCCTGGGAATCTTCGACGTGTCGAACTCGCGCACCCGCTCTCGCCCGAGGTCCTCGAGCACCTTTAGACACTGTTCGCTCTCGCGCACGAGCCGCGCCACGTCTATGCCCATGCTATCTGGTTCGAACTCCTTGAGGCGTGCCGTACCGTTACGCAAGAGACCTGTGGCCCCGCGCCAGTTGCCATTTTGCTGATGATAGAAGCCGACGCCGACCTGGAGGATGCCCTGGTAGAGGAAACGGATCCTTCTCGGCTCCTGCATCCAGGCCTCTTCCAGATATTCGTGGCACTCGTAGAACTCGCCCCTGTTGAACTCTTCTATGCCCTTAAGGGCGAGGTCAGGCAGACCTTCGGGAGATCCCTCCGGCGCTTCTCCGGCCACGCTAGCCGCAGCCGCAGCCTCCGCCACAGCAGCCGCCACCGCCACGCGCCATACGGGCGTCCATCACCGGGTTCGTCGAGAGGGCGGAAGCACCGGGAGTTATGGAGGCGAAGTTGGAGATCACACGCCGAGAGTCCATCGAGCCACACTCTGGACACTCCGCAGGGTCGTCCGCGGCGCTCATCGGGCGCATGAGGTCGAAGTGATCCTCACA
>DASSJP010000628.1:0-2281 GCA_035691165.1 Rubrobacter sp. | reverse complement strand
TCTGGCGCCGTGCTCGGCGCGCACGTCGAGCGGGCTCTCGGGCAGGAGGCTCATCATCAAGGTGGGCACGTCGCGAGCACGGAGGCGGGGCACGGCTTCCACGGCGGTAATGGGGTTGTGGGGGATGTAGACCTCTCGCGGTTCGATCCCACGCAGTTCCTGAGGGAATTCTACAGGGGGGAGGAGCGCGGGGAGGGGGGGAGGACCGTCAGGGAGTTCGAGCTAACGGCTGAGGAGACCGAGATTGAGGTTGCTCCTGGCATCGTGTATCCGGCATGGGCCTACAACGGGCAGGTGCCTGGTCCAACATTGAGGGCCACGGAGGGCGAGAGGTTGCGCATCGTCTTCAAGAACAACAGCGCGCATCCCCATACCATCCACTTCCACGGCTTCCACCCGGCGAACATGGACGGGGTCTTCGAGCTGGTGGGGCCGGGTCAGGAGTTCGTGTACGAGTTCGACGCCGAGCCGGCCGGGCTTCATCTCTACCACTGCCACACCTCGCCGCTCAGGAAGCACATCGAAAAAGGTCTCTACGGGGCGTTCATCATAGACCCAGAAGAAGGCCGTCCCGAGGCCGACGAGATGGTTATGGTCATGAACGGCTTCGACACCAACTTCGACGCCGCCAACGAAATCTACGCCGTCAACACCGTTGCCTTCCACTATCAACACCATCCCATACAGATACAGAAGGGGCGTTTGATCCGGGTGTACGCGGTCAACGCGCTGGAGTTCGATTTTATAAACAGTTTCCACACGCACGCCAACTTCTTCCACTACTACCCGACGGGCACGAGGAATCCCGGAAACGGGAAGATCGAACCCTCCGAGTTCACGGACACGAGAATCTTCGGGCAGGGGGAGCGTGGGATCATGGAGTTCCGCTACGGCTTTCCAGGCAGGTTCATGTTCCACGCCCACGTCAGCGAGTTCGCCGAGCTTGGCTGGATGGGCCTCTTCGAGGTAAAGGAGTAAGAGGATGGGACGCGAAAATCGCGGACCGGCCTGGGTGCTTCTCGGCCTCCTGCCGCTCCTTGGTCTCGGGATGTTGCTGGCACTGGTCGTATCGAACGGGGTGGACCGCGGCGACGCTCCACCGGTCGAGGAACTCACCGTGGGGCGCGTGACCCTGCCGACGAAAAACGAGTTCGTCGCGCACGTCCAGAACGGCGGACCCAATCCCGTCACCCTCGAACAGGTAGTGGTAAACGACGCCTTGTGGGACTTCCAGGTTCAGCCGGACAACAGGATCCCGCGTCTTGGCTCGGCGGAGGTAGTCATTCCCTACACCTGGGTCGAGGGCGAGGCGTACGAGATCGTGCTGATCAGCGAGACCGGGACGACTTTCGACGCCGAGGTGCCGGTGGCCGTGCTGACCCCCGGCTTCTCAGGGGAGACCTTCTCCCGTTACGCGCTCATCGGGTTCTACGTCGGGGTCGTGCCCGTGGCGCTAGGACTTCTGTGGTATCCGTTCCTGAGGAGACTCGGCTCCGCAGGCATGAACTTCGTCCTCGCCCTGACGGTCGGGTTGCTGGTCTTCCTGGCGCTCGACACGCTGCTTGAGGCCGTGGAGATTGCAGGCGGGCTCCCCGGTGCCTTCTCCGGGGTACCGATGGTTATCCTCGTGGCCCTCTTGACGCTGCTCGCTCTCCTCGGTATCGAGCGTCTATTCCGGCGTGGGCGTGAGGAGGCGAGCAGGCTGGCAACCTCTTACCGTATAGCCCTGGGGATAGGGTTGCACAACCTGGGGGAAGGGCTCGCCATCGGGGCTGCGTTCGCGCTCGGCGAGGTGGCCCTTGGGACGTTCTTGATCCTTGGCTTCACCCTCCATAACATCACCGAGGGAGTCGGAATCGCAGCGCCGGTGTTGAAGGGGAAGAGGCCGCAATTCGCACACTTCGTCGCGCTCGCGCTCCTCGGAGGAGGACCGGCCATAGTCGGAACCTGGATCGGGGGCTTCGCATACTCGAACCTCCTCTCCACCGTCTTCCTCGCCGTCGGAACCGGGGCCATTTTCCAAGTCGTCTACGAGGTGGGACGTCTCCTTCTGAGAGACTCGGCCCGCTACAAGACACCGGCCATCTCAGGCACGAACCTCGGGGGACTCACCGCAGGGATTGCGATCATGTACGTGACGGCCCTGCTTGTGAGCGTGTAGGCGGGTGCCGCCGGAGAGACACCTCATCCTGTCCGTCGCAGAGAACGGTCCAGCGTGCACGCGTACTTCGCCCACGCGCCAGTCCGGGAGCATTTATGAACGCCCTTTAGGTCTGGTAGA
>DASSJP010000627.1:0-4557 GCA_035691165.1 Rubrobacter sp. | reverse complement strand
AGGTCTCGGGCTCGGGCGCTTTAGGCGACATAGGCGCCCACATCATCGACCTCGCCCATTTCGTCGTCGGCCCCATCTCCGAGGTCACAGGCATGACGGAGACGTTCATCAAGGAACGTCCTCTGGAAGAAGCAAGCGCCGGCGGTGGCCTCTCCGCGAGCGGCGGTACGGAGACCGGAGAGGTCACAGTGGATGACGCCGCGGCCTTCCTGGCCCGCTTCGAGAACGGTGCGATCGGGACCTTCGAGGCGACGCGCTTTGCGGCTGGCCGCAGGAACCAGAATTCATTCGAGGTCAACGGTTCGAAGGGCAGCGTCGCTTTCGACCTGGAGCGCATGAACGAGCTCGAAGTCTTCTTCACAGATGACGACCCAGACGTACAGGGTTTCCGGACCGTGAACGTGACGGAGCCGGATCACCCGTACACGGGAGCCTGGTGGCCCCCAGGTCACATCCTCGGCTACGAACATACGTTCGTTCACACTATCAAAGACCTGATGGATGGCATAAAGGCGGGCAAGAGCCCGGCGCCGACCTTCGAGGACGGCTACCGTTGCCAGGCCGTCCTCGACGCCGTCGAGCGCAGCGCCGCGAGCGGCCAGTGGACGAAACCCGAGTTGGAAGGGATATAGATCTTGGCGGATGAGCCGCGCGTAACGATCTGGAACGAGTACAGGCACGAGAAGAGCGACGAGCAGGTCGCGAAGATATACCCCGAGGGCATCCACGCCGCACTCGCCGCGATGCTTTCAGAAGGGGGCTTCGAGGCCCGCACCGCGACCCTCGACGAGCCCGAGCATGGTCTCACCGACGATGTCTTGAACGCGACGGACGTGCTCCTGTGGTGGGGGCACATGGCCCACGACGAGGTCTCGGACGAAGTAGTAGAAAAGGTCCACGAGCGTGTGCTTGACGGAATGGGCCTGATCGTGCTCCACTCCGGACATTTCTCGAAGATTTTCAAGAAACTCACGGGCACGACCTGTGACCTCAAGTGGCGCCACGACGACAAGGAGAGGCTCTGGGTAGTCGCGCCAGGCCATCCCATAGCCGAGGGGCTTGGCGAGTACATAGAGCTCGAAGAGGAGATGTACGGTGAGCCCTTCGACGTGCCGCAGCCTGACGAGCTCGTCTTCGTCAGCTGGTTCGGCGGGGGGGAGGTCTTCCGGAGCGGCCTCTGTTACAGGCGTGGACGTGGAAGGATCTTCTACTTCCGCCCTGGCCACGAAGAGAACCCTTCGTACCACAATCCGGATGTACAACTCGTCATCCGGAACGCCGTCCGCTGGGCTGCTCCGACGCCTGGCGCGACGCCCCTTTACGGGCACAAGGAACCGCTGGACTGAAGTAAGCCTAGATACTTGCCAGAGGAGAGCAATTTGCAATCTGAAACATCATTCGCAGAACCCCTGCGCGCCGGGGTCGTCGGCCTCGGTTACGCTGGTGAGCAGCACCTGAAGAGCTACCGGAGGGTACCCGGCGTGGAGCCGGTCGCGCTCGCCGGGCTCGAGGAGGACAAGCTGAACGAGCTCGGGGAGCGCTACGACGTGCCCGAGCTGTACACGAACTGGGAGGACCTCGTCGTCCGTGACGACCTCGACATCGTGAGCATAGGGGCGCCGAACCACCTGCACGCTCCCATCGCCATCGCCGCCCTCGAAGGGGGCAGGCACGTGCTCTGCGAGAAACCGCTCGCGCGTACCGGTGCCGAGGCCCAGCGGATAGTGAGCGCAGCCAGGGAGGCCGATCGTGCGGTGCACATCGCCTTCACCCAGCGTGAGAGAGGGGACGTGCAGGCGCTCAAGCGGCACATCGATGAGGGGAACCTGGGCAGGATCTACCACGCCAAGGCGACCTGGATGCGCCGCAACGGCATCCCAGGCATGGGTGGCTGGTTCACGAGCAAGGAGCTCGCAGGCGGCGGCCCGCTCATAGACCTCGGCGTGCACATGATCGACATGGCCCTCTACCTGATGGGCGAGCCCGAGGTCGAGAGCGTGAGCTGCGCAACCTACGCCGAGCTGGGCCCGCGCGGCCGCGGCGGTCGTTCCGACTTCGGACTCATGCAGGGCGACAAACCATACGAGGTCGAGGACCTGGCGACCGCCTTCATCCGCCTCTCCGGTGGGGCGACGCTGAACCTGGAGGCAGGCTGGGCCGCCTACCGCGAATCGAGCGACGACTTCGGCGTCACCCTGTACGGCACCGACGGGGGCGCCGAGATGAAGGTCAGGAACTACGGCACGAGCGACACCGTCCGCATCTACACGGACGTGGCAGGCGTGCCTGCGGTGGTCACGCCGGAGATCGCACCCCGCGAGGGACACCTCGCCGTGGTCCGGCGCTTCGTCCAGACCATCCGCGACGGCGACTGGGAGGGACAGTTCGGGGAAGACGGCCTGCACCGCGCCCGCATCATTGACGCCTGCTACGCCTCCGCCATGCAGAACCGCGAGGTCTCCCTCGATGAGATAGCAAGAGAGGAAGCCGTGTGAAGAGCGCGCTCTTCGTCTGCGGTGGTTGGGAGGGCCACGAGCCCGAGAAGTGCGCACGGATCTTCGCACCCTTCCTGGAGGAAAGAGGATACGAGGTGGAGATCTCGACCACCCTCGACTCCTACCTCGACGAGAAGAAGATGCTCTCTCTCGACCTTGTGGTCCCGATCTGGACGATGGGGACTATCACGGACGAGCAGGAGCAGGGTCTTCTGGATGCGATAGAGAGCGGGGTCGGGCTCGCCGGCTGGCACGGTGGCATGGCCGACTCTTTCCGCGACAACATCAACTACCAGTTCATGGTCGGGGGGCAGTGGGTCGCCCACCCCGGCAACATCATCGACTACCGGGTCAACATCATAGACCACGATGACCCTATCACGGCTGGCATCGAAGACTTCGAGATGCACTCCGAGCAATATTACATGCACGTAGACCCATCCAACGAGGTGCTCGCGACGACGACCTTCTCAGGAGAGCACGTGCCCTGGATCTCAGGCAACGTCGTTCCCGTCGTCTGGAAGAGACAGTGGGGTGAGGGGCGCGTGTTCTACTGCTCGCTCGGGCACGTCGCGAAGGACTTCGACGTCCCCGAGGCGAGGGAGATCGTCAAACGCGGCATGCTCTGGGCGAGCAGATAGCATGGACGGTAGCCGACAGGACGCGTTGGCCGTTGGGGATGTAGCCGCTGACGACCCTGCCATAGACGTGGTGCACCTGGTCTTCAAGACCCATCTCGACGTGGGATTCACAGACTTCGCGGCCAACGTGATCGATGAGTACTTCGAACGCTTCATCCCTCAGGCCATCGACGTCGCTGGGGAGCTGCGCAGGAGGGGCGGGCCTGAGCGCCTGATCTGGACGACGGGATCGTGGTTGATCTACGAGTATCTCGAAAAGGCAGCCCCGTCCGAGCGCCAATCTTTGGAAGAGGCTATCGAGGCCGGTGACGTGATCTGGCACGGACTCCCCTTCACGACTCACAGCGAGCTTGTGGACCCTGGGCTGTTCGAATACGGGCTCGGACTATCCCGCGAGCTTGACGCCAGGTTCGGCAGAGAGACGATCGCCGCGAAGATGACAGACGTGCCTGGCCACACGCGGGCCATCGTGCCGCTGCTCGCCGAAGCGGGGATACGGTTCCTGCACATCGGTGTCAACCCCGGTTCAACGCCGCCTGAGATTCCTCCCGTCTTCCGCTGGCGCGCTCCCGACGGCAGCGAGGTTACCGTCATGTACCAGAGGGGTGGATACGGCGACCTCGTCACTATTCCTGGTATGACGGAGGCTCTGGCGTTCGCCCACACGGGCGACAACCGCGGTCCGCAGTCGGCGGAGCAGGTCGTCGAGGTCTTCGAGGAGATTAGGACCAGGGTCGGAGGGGCGCGCGTCGTCGCATCCACGATGGACGCCTACGCCAGGGCTCTGCTCGCGCAACAGTCGGACCTGCCCGTCGTGACGGGAGAGATCGGGGACACTTGGATCCACGGCGTCGCCTCGGATCCCGGCAAGATCAGCCGCTACAGGGAGCTGTGCAGACTGCGCAGGCGCTGGATCTCCGAGGGAGATGACCGTGATCTCTCCGCTTTCAGCCGCCGCTTGTTGATGGTCCCCGAACACACCTGGGGCCTCGACGAGAAGACCTTCCTCGCCGACTACGAGCATTACGCAGCTGGCGAGCTGCGCCGGGTCCGCGGCAACGCCAGCTTCGTAAGACAGGAAGCTTCATGGGCCGAGCAGCGTGCCTACGTGGACGAGGCCGTTGGCCTTCTCGACGAAGACATGGCCCGCGAGGCCGACGAGAGGCTGGCCGCCATCGTGCCTCGACCTCCCGACAAAGCGGGATTCTTGCCGGTCGACCTCTCCACCGCGCACGAGACGGCGCACTTCAGCGTCGGGTTCGACCCCGAAAGCGGCGCACTTAACCGCCTCGTCGACAAGGCGACGGGACGCGCCTGGGCATCTGAGGAGCACCCACTCGGCCTGTTTCGCCACCAGACGTTCACACATGAAGACTACTCGCGATTTCTTGACCAGTACATCATCGACAGGAACAAGAATG
>DASSJP010000626.1:0-3261 GCA_035691165.1 Rubrobacter sp. | reverse complement strand
ATTGTCCTTACCTTAGCTGGTGGCGTGGGTTTTGGTGCCGGGATTATCATCGGAGCCTTTGCGCTGCATGGAATGTTCGGCGAGACCTTCCTGGTGGGAACATCGGGAACGATCGTTTTATATGCCATTACAGGCGTTATGGGTGGAGCATCGCTCGGAGCGGCACTCGCCTACCTCGAAAGCCGCAAACCAGCCTCGGAACGAAGACCAAGGGTCAGATGAACCTCAGAGAGACTTGGGAGCGCATCGGGATAAGTCCAAGGAGACTTGCTGTGTTGCTCATCGGCTTCGTCATCGTGATGCTTGTGGTGTCGCCTCTAGCACGGTTCTTCGGTATATACGATGTCCTGGGATTTACCTGCGACGCACGGGAGAAGGCTGCACTCATGGAGTTCCCGCAGTACGGAGGCAAGGTAGTTGGCAGGGACATCAAAGGCCCGCTTGGTGGGGAGACACTAAACTTCCCACCGCTTCAATCGCCTCCGCCGGGGTGCGTGGTGTTCCTTACGGCCAAGCACGCATCCCCGGAGCAAGTCTCTGCTTACTACGAGGAGAAACTGACCGAGCATGGGTGGAAGGCAAAACAGTTCCCCGTATCCCCCGACCCTCAGAGTGACGAGCCAGGAGACACCATAGACGCACACGTCGATGGCACCCGTGAGGGCTTCCATTACGAGGTCTACTACTCGCCCGTAAACAAGAGAGACAACACATACGTGTACGTTCTTGTTTTCCGTGACCTCGCCATAGGGGATGACCGTCCGTAGCCATCTCGGGAAGCTCGCATAGTCCCTGTCCTATGCCGAGAGTCTCTCTTATGCGAATCCTCGCTCCCTGGACCTCAGACGACCAGAGGGTGGGAAACAAGAGCTATAGAAGCGGTTGTCTACATTCTGGCCATACTTGGGCGTATCCCAAGGGGACTTTTGATCCTCGTTTGTCTTGGACGATCCGCATTCTTACGGGCATCCTAGGCACCATTGCACTGCGCGTCCTTCCGCTGATATACGCTCCCAGTGCCTGAGTCCCTACGCTCCATTAACTATATCCTTTCTGTAGAATCCAGGCATTTGCAGGGGAGGACCATGAAAGCTATCTTCGTGACTACCAACGAGCACAAGCGACGCGAGGTGCAGGAGATCCTCGGGGTCGAGCTGGAGCGGGCGGACCTGGACCTGCCCGAGATACAGGCCATCGACCCCGCAGAGGTCGCGACCGAGAAAGCCAGGGCCGCCCGCGAAGTTCTCGGTAAACCCGGTCTTCCGGTTCTAGTTGAGGACTCGGGGCTGATGGTCGATGCGTGGGACGGGTTTCCAGGTGCGCTCACCAAGTGGCTCATGCAGAGTGTCGGGAACGATGGCATGCTAAGGATGCTCGGATCTGATGATGACCGATCGGCCAGGGCCGTGTGCGTCGTCGCGCTAGTGGAGGCTGATGGGACGGTGCGTACCTTCAGGGGTGAGGTTCGGGGAATACTGGCACCAGAACCGCGTGGGGAGGGTGGGTTCGGCTACGATCCCGTATTCGTCCCCGAGTGGTCATCGCTCACCTACGCCGAGATGGGCGAGGGCAAGAACACCGACTCCCACAGGGCGCGGGCGTTCAGGGCCGTGCGCCGGTGGTTAGAAGAAGCATGAAAATGGGGTATAAGGGCGTATGGGAAAGGTTGAGGGATTACGTGCGAAACTCGCGGTTTTGGTATTCTGTTCGTGGGTTTGTACCTCTGAGAGGGAAGGGGCCGTCAATGTCGGCAGATAACGAGCACTCGGAAGACGGGGGCATAGAGACCCGTGAGGACGGTGGGGCGGTGGCGACCAGTTCGGAGCGCCTCGTGGACCTGTATGGGGAGATGGCCCTGATCCGGGCCTTCGAGGAGGCGTGCCAGAGGGGCTTCAGGCAGGGTAAGATCGGGGGCTACCTCCACGTCTATATCGGGCAGGAGGCCGTCGCCACGGGCTTCCTGCAAGCCTTCAAGGAAGGCGACAAGGTCATCACAGCCTACCGCGACCACGCGCACGCGCTACTTCTTGGCAGTGATCCCAAAGAGGTAATGGCCGAGCTCTACGGCAAGGGAACGGGCCTCGTGAAGGGCAAGGGCGGCTCGATGCACCTCTTCGACGTCGGACGCGGCCTGATGGGCGGCTACGGTATCGTCGGCGGCCACATACCGCCGGGGGTCGGTTTCGCCTACGCGATGAAGTATCAGGAGACGGACCACATCACCCAGCTCTATCTGGGGGACGGCGCGATGAGCACAGGCGCCTTCCACGAGGCCGCCAACCTCGCCGGTCTGTGGGGCAAGGACGGCATGTGCCCCTGCCTGTTCATCGTCGAGAACAACCAATACGGGATGGGCACGTCGGTCGAGCGAACGACGGCGATGACCGATCTCGCGGCCAAGTTCGACGCCTACGGCATCGAGAACGAGAAGGTCGACGGCATGGATGTCGAGGCCGTCATCGAGGTCGCGGAGAGGGTGGCCGAGCAGGTAAGGGAGACGGGCAAGCCTTACGCCGTCGAAGCCCTGACCTACCGGACCGCTTCTCACGGGGCTGCGGACTTCATGGAGAAGTATCGCACCAAGGAAGAGGTCAACGAGTGGCGCCAGCGCGACCCGATAGGTCTGCTGGAGCACAAGCTAATAGAGAACGACGTGCTCGACGAGGAGAAGATCGAGGAGATAAAGGCCGAGGTCAAGGAGCGTGTGGCCGAGGCCGTCAAGTTCGCCGACGAGAGCGAGGAGCCGCCGGAGGAGGAGCTCTACACCGATGTCTACTCCGGCGCTGACGAGTACATGGGGGAGGAGTAGGCCGTGGCGGAGACGAAGACCTACCGTGAGGCCCTGAGGGAGGCGATGGTCCACGAGCTGGACCAGGACGAGAGCGTCATCCTCATGGGCGAGGACATCGGCGTCTACGGCGGCACCCACCTCATAACCGACGGCCTCTACGACGAGTACGGGCCGAAGCGGATCATGGACGTGCCCATCTCAGAGAACGGGTTCACCGGCGCTGCCGTCGGCATGGCTATGATGGGGATGCGCCCCGTCGTCGAGATGATGACCTGGAACTTCTCGTTCCTGGCGGCGGACCAGATCATCCAGAACGCCGCGAAGGTGCGCTACTTCTCGGGCGGGCAGGTCGAGGTGCCGTTGGTGATACGTGGCCCCAACGGAGGCGGCGTCCAGCTCTCGGCCCAGCACACGCACTCACTCGAGAGCTTCTACGGCCACTTCCCCGGCCTCAAGGTCGTTGCCCCAGT
>DASSJP010000625.1:0-8082 GCA_035691165.1 Rubrobacter sp. | reverse complement strand
CGTCGGCCCTGAGCGTGATCGATCGCAGCCTCCGTCCCGCCCGTAACAAGACGAGCGCAACGATACCATTGAGCGCTGCGGCCACGAGCGTGACGGATAGTCCCAGCCCCACGTTCTCAAGCGGTTGAGGGTCCATAAGTCGGTCCCACGCCGTAACCCCGATCCAGACCGCAGCGATAATGATGAGGGCGCTCTCCAACCCGCTGGAGAAGTACTCGGCCTTGTCGTGGCCGAAGGCGTGCTCCTCGTCGGGCGGACGTACCGCCAGGGTCAGCGCCCACAGCGCCGCAACCGCGGCAACGAGGTTGACCACCGACTCGGCCGCATCGGAGAAAAGTCCGACCGACCCCGTGAGGTAATAGGCCCCCAACTTGAGCCCGATAGTAGTCACAGCAGCCGCGATCGAGAGCAGCGCGTACCGGCGCGCAGTCCTTCCTCTCGTCATGCTCCCTTTCGTCACAACCGCCTCATCCTGGAAAATCCATATCGCGAACCCGAAAGAGCCGCCAAAGGCTTTGCGATCTCAGACAACATCCCCATTTTCTACCATCTTGTTGACCAACCTAACCAAAAACCCCGCGACCCAACCCTTACATCACGACATCATGCATTCCTCCGCAGAGCCCCGAAGGCGACTGCTACTCTGTCCGCCGGTCCCTGGAGTCGGGACGCAGCCACAATGTGACGTGCTCCGGCTGCATCGTTTCCCTGATTATCCCGATCAAGTCGTCCCCGAGGGAGCCCAGGTCGGTTTCATCCCTCAGTCGGGAGCCGAAAGCCTCAAGCGTCTTCGCGGCGTCGTATTTGCGGCGGTAGAAGCGGCGATCGATGAAGGACTGGATGCGTCGGCGCAGGGGGTTGAACAGCGCGGCTATCACCAGGGTGGATACTACTATGGCTAGTTGCGGCTGTTCTTCATGACCTGTGAGGACGCGCAAGGCGTACTGCAATGAGGCAACGCTCCCGAAATACACCAGTCCCAGCATCACTGTCAGCGAGCCGTATACGAGGGTGCGGTTGATCACGACATCTATGTCGTAGAGACGATAGCGAAGGATAGCGATGCTCAATGAGAGCGGCACGATGGTCAACGCGAGCCACCAGCCGGCTGAACTGACGAGAGTCCACCAGGGAAGAGGGTTGCCGGATGGAAGGTTCATCTCGATACTGTAAGGCACGAAGAGCATCACCATCAGGAGCAACCACAACATGAACCCGAACAACACCCACTTGGTTTGTTGCCGCTCGGCTGGTGTGGAAACGTGCCGGTAGCGAGATACCTGTGCATAAACACTGCCGAGCAAGATCGTGGTCAGAAATACACCCCAGTAGGAGAGTGGCAGGTATAAAATCGCCACCGCCAGGGGAATCGTCAAGAGGATCAGCCAACGTGCCCAGCGGGGGACGACTCTCCCGTCGGGAAAGAGGACGATGAGCGCTATGGTTGGCGTCGTGAGCAAAAGGGGTTGAACTACGTCCACTGCTAATTCAGGCCACGCCGGGTAAAAGGCTTCCGCCCACTCCAACGGGCCAGCCATAATTGTCCCGTATAGAAGGAGGTAGGACGAGACGAACATAACCATCCAATCGTCTGATCTCTGCCAGAAGAGCACGACGGCGAGGGTCAGGCACACTACGACTGCCGTCATGGATGAAAGCACACCGAGCAGATCAAAAGCGAATACCAACCCGGCAGGAGCATCGACGGGAGCTTCCATCCAATCGGCCTGGCCGAGCTTGAGAGCGTTGGAAACGTAGCCAGGGATGGAAGCGACGAACAAGCCGAAGGTTATCGTGGCGATAGTGACCCATGCCGAGCGGGCGAGGAAGAGCCAGCGCCCACGCAGGGTAGCGGCTGATATCGAAGCACGCGTGTTCATCCCACCGACTTATTGTCCCTGTTCTCTTGCCCGTTGTCCCAATACCACTCTACAACACTACCGTCTCCCAAACGTTACGAGAACCGTTCCGAAGTCAGTGTTGAGCCACCTTCCGAGAAGTGAGCTTCTGAGACCGTCTAAAGGGCCAGTGAAACGTTCGATCCGGGTCCCTGATGGGCGGCAATGCCTTCCTGATCCACCCTTGCCGGTCCACAAGCCCCAGATTAGAGCGCGTCGAGTATTCTCGGAGAATGAATCTGACGGTGGTGCCGGGCACGGCGATCGTCGCGAGAACTCCGCCGAAGCCGAACCCGGCGACCGCGCCACGAGCCAACGTCCCAGCTTCCAGAAATTCTCCGAGCCGCGCTATCCTCACCAGCGCACGAAGGTGTGCACATAGAGTGTACCTTACGTTTATGATTAACGTTTGATAGACGACCGTATCAACCATCCAATCCCGTTGGACTCCGGAAATCCACTATGTGCAGGTTCTTCTCTCCAGACACCTGGATCTGGATCGAGAATCGTGGACGAGAAAAGAGATGATCCGGGCTGTCTGAATAAACTGGAGGTCGAGGTACAGGGTTATGGACTCTGGTCGTATCTGGGAGAGAGGGTGGTTGAAGGGCCGGGGTCGAGTGGATACACTCTGCCGCGGAGAGGTGGCAGAGTGGTTGAATGCGGCGGTCTCGAAAACCGTTACGTCGGTAATCCCGGCGTCGGGGGTTCGAATCCCCCCCTCTCCGCTTGCTAACACACTGCGCCCTTCGGGCTTCGCTTGTCAGCACGGCGCTGTTGGCGCCTTTCAGGACGCTTCGGGCCTGGCGGCCCTCGCTTTCAGCTTGTCAACCATTCATCGAAGAATGGCGTCGCCCACGAGGTGAAACCCAACAGGTATGAGTTGCTCGAACGGTAGCCCAGTATCGACGCCCTTGCTGACAAGCTGACTCGCTGAATTCAAAACGCGTATCATGCTGCTTATGGTCTGGGATTCTTTCGGGGTGGAGATCTAGTCGTGCGGAAGACCGGCGATTCCACGCTCTGGAAGGCGGTTATGATCACGGCCGGCTTCTGGGTGCTTGTGGCCTCGCTGTGGATGGAGATCGGCTACATGAGCGGGACTCTGGAGAGGATCGCGACGCCTTCGATGGAGATCCACGTGGACTTCGACAGCTTCTGGCGCTCGGCGAGGGCGATGCTAGAAGGAGAGAATATCTACGATACTGGGGTCAGGCTCGTAAACCTGAACCCCCCGATCTGGACCGTTCTCATCTCGCCGCTCGGGCTCATGTCGGCGCTGACGGCGTATCGGTTGTTCGTCCTGATCTCGCTGGTCATAACCGTAGGTTATCTGGCCTGGACGGTGGAGGAACTACGTCTGAGGCCAGGGTGGACGGCGGTCGGGGTTGTGATGCTGCTCCTCTCTTCGCCGCTGCTCGCGACGCTGGCGCTCGGGCAGGTCTATCCTGTGCTGGCCCTGGGGTTGGTGGCTGCGTGGGTGGCGGACAGGCGGGACAGTCAGAAGGTTTCGGGTGCCGCTCTGGGCCTGGTCGTAGCCTTCAAGCCTTCGCTTCTCCCTGTGCTTCTGTGGCCGCTTGCGCGGCGGCGTTGGAGGACGCTGGTGGCTGCGCTCGTCTCCGGGGCGGCGTCCACACTCGTCGGGGTCGTCGTGCTCGGGCCTGGGGCGACGCTGGACTACATCGAGGTCTTGAGGGATCGATCGGTCAGCGCCTACTGGGACAACGCCTCTCTGCCATCGGCGGCGGCGCGGCTGTTTACGGAGAACCCCTACGCTCAGAACGTCGCGACGCTTCCCTGGATGGTCACTGTCGGTTACGCCGTCGGGCTCGCCGCCATCGTCTTTACCGCCATGAGGGTCAGGCACGGCCCCGAGGTGGGGTTGTGGGCGCTCGTAGCTGCCTCGCTTCTGGCGTCGCCCATCGCCTGGCACAACTATCTTGTGCTGCTCGGACCGGGCGTACTGCTTCTACTGGCGCGGGGCTACGTTGCTCCGGCGTTCCTGCTACTCGCATTGCAGTCCATCCCGGCGCAGTGGCCCCTGATCTGGAACGCAAAGGGCACGGTCGCGGCATCCCTGGCGATGACGCTCTACCTTTACATCCTGATCGCACACTGGATCGCCCTGCTGGCCGCAACACGCGAGCCCGCCGCAGAGAACCCAGGATAGTATTGCTGAGCCTCTCCTGGAGGCGTGGCATACTTCCGTACGGGTCAAGGATTACTTCGTGGAAAGGCGGACGAGATGGCAGAGACCCTCACGCAACGCATAGTCGAGGCGTTGCCTTTTCTGGATGGGATCGCCGACGTCGTACAGCCAGAGGTGCAGAAGGCCGTCGAGGCCGGCGGAACAACGGTGCGCAATGTCCTCGACGGCACGCCGCTGGAGTTGCCGCTGCACCCCGCGCTCACGGACGTTCCGGTAGGCGCATGGACGGCGGCCATCACGTTCGACGCTCTGGACATCGCGACCGGCTCAAGGGCCATGCGCAACGCCGCAGACGCGACGCTCGCTCTCGGCGTGGCAGGTGCGTTCGCCGCAGTGGCGACAGGCCTCTCCGACTGGCGTTATCTCTCAGGAGGGGCGAGGAGGATGGGCGTGGCCCACGCCCTCCTGAACGCCGCCGGGCTCGTCCTGAGCGGTACCTCGCTCCTCCTGCGGGCAACGGGACGACGCGACGCCGGGCGCCTGGCTTTCCTGGCTGGGTTCTCCATCAGTGGCACGGCGGCCCATCTGGGCGGGGAACTGTCGTACAACTACGGGCTTCGGGTCAACCGCAACGTATTCGAGCAGGTTGGTCCCGAGGAGTTCGAGCCCGTCTTGCCCGAGAGCGAGTTGCCTGGGGGCGGGATGCGCGGGGTGACCTCGGAGGACGGGGCGAACATCTTGCTCAGCCGCTCCTCGGACGGCGAAATCTGCGCGATCTCCAGCGTCTGCAGCCACCTCGGAGGGCCGCTGGCGGAAGGAGAGAGGCAGGGCGATACGGTCGTCTGTCCCCTTCACAACTCCCGCTTCAACCTGTGCAGCGGCAGGGTGATAGACGGTCCGGCCATCTTTCCACAGTCGCGTTACGAGACGCGCGTGCGTAACGGGATCATAGAGGTAAAGGCTGCGGCGGAGAACGTGCAAGAGAAGGTGACATAAGTACGCAAGAGGTGGCATGAACTCTCGTCGCTACTCACTCGCTTGTGCGGTTATCGGACTCATACTGTGGCTCGACTCTTACCTGTGGGTTCCCCTTTCGTTGATTCCCTCCCTTCAGGGGCGCGACCTGAGTTTCCTGGCGCCGGTCCTACCCGCAAGCGAAGCAGGCGCGTCGCTCATAGCAATGGTCGGGCTTGTGCTCGGTTATGTTGCCAGACAAAGTTCGCAGCCTGAAACGCCGGAGTATAGGTCGGCTTCACGGCGCTTGGCGCTAAACGTGCTCGTGCTGATCATAGTCCCAAACCTCGTTGGCCCCTTGCTGTTGGACGGCTAGTGAAGGGGATGGTGCCAGAGAACGCTGTGCCGAGCAGCAGGTACTGAAACGCTGGCTAGCTCTTCTCCAGTGTCTCCATGGCTTCGGCGGCGGCGCGGCGGAGAGTGCGACTGGAGTCGACCTGGAAGACCTTCTGGAGGTCGGAGCGGGCGCGGGCCTTCTCGCCCAGAGAGGCGAGGGCCGAGGCCCTGTTGTAGTAGGCGATGCCAAGCCTGGGGTCGAGCTTTATGGCCTGGTCCGTGGCTTCGAGGGCTGCGTGTGGGTTGCCCGAGGCGTCGAGGCTCGCCCCCAGTGCCGAGTAGTAGCGGGGGAGGGGACGGCGGGCAGAGATCTCATCGTAGAGGACCGCCGCCTTCTCGTACTCGCCCTTGCGGAAGGCGGTGCCGGCGCGGCGTTCATCGGGGGTGACAGAGCGCGTCATCAGGGCCGTCAGGATGGCTGCGCCACTCACGTAGACGAGCAGGACGGGGCCGTAGTTCTCGACGGTCGCGACGTTCATCACGAAGGGGAGGCCGGCGATAAACACGCCCGTTGAGAGGGGTGGGATCAGACGCAGGAAAAACTCCCTGTAGGCCCGTACCCGCAACAGGTCCCTGTTCTGGCGCCCGATGAAGAACGTGAAGACCGCGAGTATGACGAGCGCGCCGAGTGACGGGTAGAGGAACCTCACGAGAGCTCTTCCAGCATCTTCTGGGATGCTGACCTGAAGCGGCGGGGGAGGTCTGTCTCCAGCGCCTTCTTGAGATCCTTGACGGCCATGCTCTTCTTCCCCATCCTGTGCAGGACGAGGGCGCGATTGTAGTAGGCGAGGCCGTACTTCGGGTCCTGCTCTATCGCCTTCGCCGAGGCGTCCACGGATTCCTCAAAACGTTCCGAGGCCCCAAGAGCAGCCCCCAGAAACGCCCTGTTGCGGGCAAGGGGCTTCTCCTCTACCAGCTCCCCGTAGAGCTCCACCGCCCGTGCGTAGTCGCCGTTGCGGAAGGCTTTGTTGGCCCGCCGTTCCAGGGAGGGGACGGCGAGGAGGCTCGCGCCGACTATCGCGACGGCTGAGACGGCCATCCAGACAAGGAGCAGCCACCCCTGCTGGTAGGTCTGGATCACGAACAGGGTCAATACCATAAACAGCAGGGCGACGAAGGGGAGGGCCCTGCGGGCGAGGTCTCCCCAGGCCTTCGCCCTCGCGAGGTCGCGGTTGGCGGAGTAGATCGTCTGGAAGCTCACGAAGAGGAGCAGGAAGATCAGGACTATCGTTATCGCTCCCGAGCCCACGTCTTACCTCAAGAGCCGACCGGCGCGGGCTCGAGGCTCCTCAGCACCCCGAGCGCAGGCGCGACCAACCTGTCGAAGTCCTCGTCGGAGAGCGCGGGCCGCACTCCCTCGACCGAGACAGCATCATGTAGTTCGATCCAGGACTTGCACCCCCCGTACACATCCCTGTACGGAAGCTCGACCGTCTTCGGCAGCAGATAGGTCCGGAGGACGAGGACCGTGAGCGGCTTCTTGGGGCGCCACTTGAAGCGGCTCTCGGCGTACTCGGGCGTCCACATGTGGTACGTGTCGAGCGCCGCGAGCTCCTCCGCCTCGGAGACCTCGTAGGCGCCTTCGACCTCGGCGAACGACGAGAAGCGCAGGGGGCCGTCGTCAGTGAGGGTGGGGATCTCCTGCATAAGTTCCCGATATTCCGGCTTCAGTAGGTCCGGCCTCTGGTGCTCGTAGCCAGGGAGGAGCAGGAACCGCGTCCGCGGCACCGCGAAGGCCTTCTCCCTGATGCCGCCCTTCCTGACGACGAGCGCCGTCTCCCCGCGTTCCAGCGCCCTGACGGCGACCGCCCACTCCTTCAGCGCGTGCTTTAGAGAATCCAAGACATCACCTCTCGTATAATGCGACCGTTGCACGCCAGATTATATGACTTATCGCTTCGACAGGAGGCTTGACATGACGCAGCAAGAGACGCCGCACCGCGTAGAGCGAGACTCGATGGGAGAGGTCGAAGTCCCCCGCGACGCCCTCTTCGGCGCCCAGACCCGCCGTGCCCTGGATAACTTCCCCATAAGCGACCTCCGCTTCCCGAGGCGTTTTATCCAGGCTATCGGCGCCATAAAGCTCGAATCCGCCGTGGTCAACAACGAGCTGGGGTTGCTCGATGATGAACTCAAGGACGCAATCGTCGAGGCGGCTGAGGAGGTCGTCGAGGGGCGGCTGGACAACCAGTTCGTCCTCGACATCTTCCAGACGGGGAGTGGTACCTCCACCAACATGAACGCCAACGAGGTCATCTCCAACAGGGCCATACAGATCGTGGGCGGAGAACTAGGCTCCAAAGACCCCCTCCATCCCAACGACCACGTCAACCAGGGCCAGTCCTCGAACGATGTGATCCCAACCGCAATCCATGTCGCAGCTCTCATCGCTATCAAGGAGGATCTGCTTCCTGGTCTTCAGAAGCTTCAAAGCGCCCTCGAAGAGAAGGCAGATGAGTTCGACGACGTCGTCAAGACGGGGAGAACTCATCTCCAGGACGCCACTCCGATCCGTCTCGGTCAGGAGTTCCGGGGCTACGCGGGTCAGATCGAACGCGGAGTGCAGCGCGTCGAGAGCGCCGTCGAAGACCTCGCTGAAGTCGCCCTCGGAGGCACCGCCGTCGGCACCGGCGTCAACACCCACCCCGAGTTCGCGCAGAAAGTCGCCGGGCGCCTCTCCGAGCG
>DASSJP010000624.1:0-7313 GCA_035691165.1 Rubrobacter sp. | reverse complement strand
CATTGGACCGTGAGAGCTTGAAGGCGAGCATGGAAAATACCTACTCCGCACTTACGATCGAGCCGGTCGAGGCCGGCTACGAGTTGGGAGGAGGAGCAACACCGAGCGTCTCGGTCACACCGGGCCGCGAGGGCAGGAGGATCGAGGAAGAGACGTTCTTCAGTGAGCTAGAGGCCGGCCTCTTCGAGGGAGATCACGAGTACGCTGTGCCCCTCTCGAGTGCCAGGCCAGAGCTGACCACCGCCCGGGCCGAAAGGCTCAAGCCGACGAACCTACTGCTCCTACCGCACCAACTACGCGGTCGTGCCTGACACCCAAGATCGCGTGGACAACCTGGCGATCTCCTCGCGCGCCGTGAGCGGTACGCTGCTGGCCCCGGGCGAGGTTTTCTCGATGCTGGACCATGTCGCCAATCTGGATTACAAACAAACAAAGGTGATATTGAGTGGTCAGGAGACGACCGCCGACGGAGGAGGCTTGTGCCAGGTCACTTCCACGCTCTATGATGCGGCGAACTTCGCTGGCCTGGACGTGATCGAGCGCACCCCCCACTCTTCTCAGCTCCCTTACATAAGGCCCGGCATGGACGCCACCGTTTGGTGGGGCGGTCCGGGCAAGTCCGACGACCTGGACATGAAGTTCCGCAACACCACCGAGGACTACCTGCTCCTCAGGGAGTACGTGGCCAGGGACGGGTACGTCTACGCGGAGATCTGGGGACGTCCGGACGGCACCGAGGTTAAGACGCGCTCCGCGCCTACCTACCTGGGCGTGGACGGCTCAGAGTGGGTCACCCACCAGACTGTCGAGAAGTACGGCAAGGTCCTCCTCGACGGCGTGCTGCACAGAGACTCCTACGCACCTCTGGTCGACGAGCACGGCGAGCCCATACCACCCCCTGAGGTCCCGGTTACCCCCGTGGACCCTTAGCGCCAAGCCGCGGAAGGCGTGCGGTGGTTCGGTCTACGTCTGTCCCGGGGTTCGCTTTGGCCGGGTCGTACCGTAGCGCCAGAGCGGTGCCAGGCGCCAGTCTGGGCTTGAACCGCGGGCACCGCTCCGACACGGCCGGTCGTTCGGATCCGTACCGGATAGACTCTGGTTCAACTGGAACTCGACTGAGAACGCAGCTCGGAGGCACGGGGGCCACGCGGCAAACGCTTTCACGGCGGTCAGCGTATCTCTCGGATTATCAGCGTGCTCCGTTAACGCTCCGGCGTGTTGAAAAGCACGAACCCATCGGCCGAGCCGCTGGAAGTCGGTATCGGTAGACTGCACCTGTAGCCGCTCTGGGCATGGGTCTCGAGGAGATAGCGCCCGGCCACTGGATCCCGTACGATGGACCGTTCGAGGAGCTCGGTACGACGCCCTCCCGCATGATCTCCGCAGTGGACGTCAACCGGGCGCGAGCAGCGTTGCAGAACCTCTACCCGCCGCGCATTTTCGGGGCCTCTACCTCAGACTTGGAGGAGGCGGTTTATCGAACTTCAGCCGCGACGCGCTTCCGGTTGAGCGGCTGGGGCTAAAGGAGGCCGGATGATCAAGGTACGAATCGGCGACTTCGAGAAGGAATTGAGCAATTTACGCGAAGCGTGGATCAAATTAGAATACACAGCCCGAGTAACTCATACGAAATATCCGAACTTCGCAGAAATGGCAAGGTACGAACTTACGAAGTCCGATCTTCCGCGCCCTGCGGTGAAATTCGCAGCGCCTATCCAGGACATCATCATGCGGGCGTAGAGTGATCTGCAAGGGAAGCGGGCCGAGAAGGCAAAAAGAGGGGCGGCGCTTGGGCGCCGCCTCTCTTCGGTGAGTCCGGATCTCGGCCTACTGGTTTCCTGTGTACTTGAAGATATAGAGGCCGTAGTCCCGGTCGCTCGCGGCCACGTACTCTTGGCCGTTCTTCTGGAACACCTGCACACCCCAGAAGTTGTTGCCGCCGGTGTCGATGTAATGACCCTTCTCCACGATCTCGTTGTCCTCGATCTCGGCGACCCGGAAGCCCCCTGCGTAGTACGAGAAGTAGAGCCGGTTTGCCACCTGCTGAGACGTCGCCACCTCGTGCACTGAGAGGTCGCCGAAGCCCTCAGCGTATGCCGGGTCGTGGGCCTCGGGGATGGCGTAGGTGTCCAGCTCGGCCATCTTGCCGCCCGAGTTGTCGAACAGGTGCACGTAGCCCCACCCATCGAAGTACGACGAGAACGTGAGCGTGTCACCGACCGTGCCGAGCGCGACCGGCAGCTGCTCCGGACCGGTGCCGGCGAGGCACGCCGCATTGTCGTAGGGCTCATCGAAGATCGCGAAGCCCTGGCCGCGCGGAGTTACCCCGAATGTGGGGATGTCGCCCTCGACACTCATGCCGAGCGTCTCGTCGCAAGCGTCCGTGCCGGTACGGTTGAAAACGAGCACGGCTTCGTAGCCGCCCGCGTTGATGACGTTTGCGACCTTCTCGGTGAAGGTGCAGACACCGCGCTCGACGACGGCGATCTGCGTGCCGCTGGTGGTGGATGGTGCGGACGGCACCGCGGGGTCGCCTGGGCAGGCCCGCCCCACGAAGACGGCGTCGCCGGTGATCGTCTGTCCCTCGGCCAGCCGCGTGGTGTCGCTTCCCTGGCTTGCGGTGAGATCGGTGCCGTCCGTCTCGTTCCTGGCGAGCAGCGCGTACGGAGCGAAGTCCTCGTCTGCGCCGACGACATAGCGGTTATCCAAGGTGAACTCGGCCTCGTGGCCGTTGCCCTCCGGGGGCACCGTGAAGCCGCTCTCAGCAGCCTCCGGGTCAGGGTTCGTGAAGTCGGTGTCGCCGAGGTAGACAGGGTGATGCACGTCGGTCATGTCGACCTTCACGTAGCCGGCGTCCCAGTAGGAGAGCAGCATGACCTGCCTGCCGCCTATCTCCTTGACGACCATGTCGTGCAGGAAGATCTCTTTGAGGTTGCTCGGGGCGGCCTGCTTGATCTGCGGGAACAGCTCGTCTAGGTCGTACTCCGCGACCAGGCGTGCCTTCTGCGGGTTGGTGATGTCCATGATGTCGACATCCTTGCCCTCCTCGTTGTCCACGATCACGGCGTAGGCCTTGTCGCCGGCATCCCAGGCAAACACACTGTGGATCTCGTTGGCGGCCTTCTTGCCCTGGCCGTTGACGGTGAAGTCACCGATGCCCTCGGCCAGCGGGGTCGGGTGCTCCGGGTTCGTAACGTCGTAGATGTTCATGCCGCCGAAGCCGGTCTTGTCGTTGCACTTCTCGTTGTTGCTCACCAGGATGTCGCCGGTGTAGGCGGGCGTGTCTATGTGCAGGGCCTGGATGCCCTCGCCAGGATAGCTTCCCTCCTTGGACCCGATGAACGCGACTTCCTTCGGGTTCGCCACGTGGGCGATGTTCACCACGTGCACGCCGTTATACTTGCAGGTCCTAACACCCCAGGCCGCCAGGTAAGCGTAGTCGCGGAAGACGCCGACGTCGGCGATCTTCTCGGGCACGACGTTCTTCAGCTTGAGCTTGCTTACCAAGTCGACGTTGTCGTTGCTGGCGGGCAGGTGTCCTTTTGTATCGCCGTGCTGGTGGGCATCGCGAGCACCGTCTGAGACATGGAGTCCGCCGTCGGGCTCCGGCTCCTGATGTGCAAGCGCTACCCCCGCCGCCGACAGCGTTAGCGCCAGCAACACAGATAGGACAAGGCATAACCTTCTACTCAAGTTCTTCTCCTCTTGCTCCGGGTGCTCACCGGGAGCACCTGAACCTTTGATGCGGACGACTTGCATGAGCACCATCCGCCACACGCCTGCGACGAGATCGCTTCAGCCCCTTTAACACCTCCTCCGTCCTTTACCCACGCTCGCTACCCTTCCGCGGGCGACCGGACAACTTCCAGATGCATCATTATCCCGCAGCATACCGAAACGTTACCCATAGTACAAGCGCCGTTGACTGCCGCCGTAATGGCGGGTTCGCCCGGACGCACGCGGCTGCCCGCAATATGCCCCCGTGACCACCGCGAGCGCCGTCTTCTTCGCCGCCAACGGAGCGGTCGTAGGGGGCACGTGCCACCCCGCCTAGGGCTCCACGAGCGTGCGGCCCTCCTCGGCGATCTCCCACGGGTCGATTCGGAGCACTTCGGCGCCGCTTCCTCCGGCAGTCCGGTAGCGCGCGAGCCTGCCGAGGGACGTGCGAGGCCGCAGGAGGCGACCTCCTGAATGCGCAAACGCACGCCCTCCGGCTTGGCGCAGCGCCTCGGCCAGCCGCACGGCGCTCCTCGCGCAGCAGGTCGAGTATCTCCAGGTCGAGGCCAGTCGGCCGATCTCGGGCGGGTCGCTCGTCGCGTCACGCGGCGGGTGCGTTCATGTTACCAGTGTGCCCAGGGCGTAGGTTCAGCAAGCCTCCAACGCGTCGGAGTTTGTCCCTAATTTCCCTCGCACGAGGTTGGCTTCTGAGCGCCTTGGCGGGACCTCCGAAGGGTGAGACACCCTGTCTTCCGATGACTGATCGCCGAAGTGGGGGACGAAAACTCACCCTCTGGCACAAGCTCTTTGAACCTCGACCTCAGCTTCGCCTGGCCCTCAACCACCCTCTACCTCAAGCCACTTGACCTTGCGAGGACGCCCCGCGCGGCGTTAGGCTCGGGAGCATGGAGCGGAATCACGGGCGGGGTACGATCGCATGGACATAACCAGGGTAGAGGTATCCGGTCGTCTGGCGCTAGCGTGCGGCGGGTGCGGGGAGATCATTCTCTTCCTGGGGCGCGAGCGGGATTGGTACGAGCCGGGCGCTGACGGCCGCCCGAGGAGCTTCCTTTGCAGCGGGTGCGGGCAGCGGCTTACCCTCGCCAACCGCGTGGTCAACGATTCTCGGACGGTCCGCAACTTCGGTGGTTAGGACGTCAGGCAATAGAGCCTTGAAGGAGGAGCGTGGATGCGCATCGCTTAATCACTCGCGGGTTCGCTAACTCTGTAGGGGCCCTGAAGCCTGGCTACACGTTGGCCAACGTGTAGAGGCCCTTATTGGCGCTGAACTGGCTAACTTTCCAGCAGCGACTCTACATCCTCCTCGCGAGTGGTCTTGCAGGATGGTAGCCTTGGGCGAAGTCGCAGCCCATCTTCCTTGGATACTCTAGCTGCTGGGTGCTCTCCACCCCTTCACCGCTGACCTCGATCCCCAAGCGAGTGAGCCAGCGCGATCACCGCCTCAACGATTGTCATGTTGATCGAAGCCTTCCCGAGACTCTCCCATGATCCATGTCCATTGGCGCAAGCTCTACATCTTTGTCGGAGTTAGAAATTGTCATTCGCATATTTCACCGCAGCTGCAGCGCTTACGAGGCCATGCCCCGTAGCAGCATCATTGCCTATCTTCGCGAAGTTGTTAAATCGAGGATGACAACTCCCTGTCGTGATGTCGATAGCTGTACTGTTCAGCGCCTCGATAACTTGCTCAGGTCTTATTCCCGGCTTGGCACTAATTATCAAAGCCGCCACGCCAGCCAACTGAGGAGCCGCAGCCGACGTGCCCGAGAACAGCGCCCAACCATCATTCGGAGCGGTACCGTCGGTCGACGAGTCGTTGAAAGTGGGTTGGCTTTCATCCACGTCGATCTCGCACCCCGGTGGAATAGGAAGCATGAGGTATTGGGCACGGGGCAAGAGCCCGACCAAACCACATACGGACGGTACCGTAACCCCGCCAAACCAAGGACTCTGGTAGCCACTGGCGTAGTTGGAGGCGCGCAGTCCTAGGGTGGCGGACATGTACACTCCGCCTGCGGCTAGAACACCAGGGACCTGTGGCTCGACCGAAAATTGGCCGTTCCCCCCAGAGAACACCACAAGGATCCCTCGTTCAATGGCATCCTGGATCTCAAGTGCGATTGCCAGGTCGAATTCGTCGGGGCCGTGGGTCGGAGGATAGTCGCCGTCGCCCCCCCAAGAATTTGTGATTATTTTGGGGTTTACCTCTTTGGCTTTCAGGAATCCTGCGATGGCGCCAACAAGCTGGCCCGCGTTATTCGATGCTCTGATCGGTTGCAGGATCGCGCCAGGAGCCGCAGCGAATACGTTGGCCGACTCGCCTGTCCCGTGGCCAACCGGATCCTTGCTCGGGCTTGTTCCGGGTACAACCGTGAGGGGCTTCCTCACGGAGTAGTGGTGCGCCGTGAAGTACGGGTGCCGGTATTGACCAGTATCTGGCATGGCGACCAACACCCCTTCACCGCTAAAGCCCTGCCGGTGCGCTCCTGAGGCACCCAGTCCCAAACTCACATCGCTCGGCACGCGCAGATGGAACTGCCCGGTATTCGGTGGGATAGGCGAGGGGAATACGTCCATCAACATTCGCGGTCGTTCCAGCAGGACACCATCGATTTTGGCCGCATCTGACTTGGCATAGGCGACACTCAAGGTCTCTGGTTGACCGTCCCCGACAATATCCAAGTGCGTGACGTAACGCTGCCTACCACCTTCGGCCCTAACCAGCCGTTCTTTTGCTTCGACTGTCCCACCTGTCAAATCCTCGAAAGCCGCAGGCTCACCGACGACGGCGAAACCGAGGGAGCTCTCAGCATTGATGGTGAACCCTGAATCTTCCAAAGCGCGTCCTACGCGATTCCGCTCGCCCTGCCCAGCGCGATAGGCTTCGCTTGAATCTGGCAAAGGGCCGGAATGCTCGAAGATCGATCTCGCCCCTTGCACTGAGATATAGCCTTGGATCACTTCCGGCAGCGGATTGTACGATGGATACTCAAGAGGGATGCTGGACTCCATGGGTATATCCTCCTAATCTCTCGGTTAGCAACTATCCTGTAAATGTATGAGAGCTTTGCTATATGTGGTCTTCTTTTCCTCCACATCGATTCAATGGCTACTCTATGAAAGCAGAGGGCAATGAATTCCGAATGAATCGATGGCGAATCTACGTGACGATGGGTGGCCAACGAGGCGCAGATAGTCTGATGATGTGAGACTACAAGCACAACGTCACTGAGGCCGTGCGTCACGATAAGCTCGTCGGGTAGGAAGTTGAGATGAGAAGGCCGACCCCCCGTACGCAGTACCCTTAGCGGGTCTGCAAATGCTCGACGGGCTCTAAAACGCCCAATTTGGAAGGAGGATCGGCCCACTATGGGTGTTAGCAGCAAACGACCGCCGATGACAGCCGGACTGGACCTAGGCGACAGGTACTCCTATCTGTGCCTCGTCGATCAACACAGCGGCGAGGTTATAGAGGAAGGCAGGCTGCGCACGACCGCCGAGGCCATAAGGCGACGCTTCGCTTCGGAGCGGCCTCCTATGCGCACCTTATGGGGCCGAATCCTTCCGCCCAACAG
>DASSJP010000623.1:0-4338 GCA_035691165.1 Rubrobacter sp. | reverse complement strand
GGGTTCTTGGCAAGGGTGACAAGGTCCGCAACGTTCCGATATCACCGGATCTCTGGCGCCTGGTCCAGCGCTACGTCCTGCTGACCGAACGGAGCTTCACCTCTCACCCCGACTCGCGCAAGCCACTCTTTACCTCCAGGGTAGGCAAGGACAAACCGCTCACCACCCGCTCTGTGCAGAACATAGTGAAGAAGTACGTCAGGGCCGCAGGCATCACCAAAGCTATCTCACCCCACTCCATCCGCCACACAGTCGGCACCAATATGGCCGTGAACGAGGCGCCTCTTCTCGTCATCCAGCAGTTCCTCGGCCACTCGGACCCTAAAACGACTATGCGCTACATCCGCCGCGCCGAAGAACTCGCAACCCGGGCATATCAATATAATACGTTACCGATGTAGGGGAGGGTTCCTACATTGTGGGGCGGTCCTTCGGGAGTTGCAGGGCGAAGGTGGAACCCTTGCCGACCTCGCTTCTCGACTGCGAGGGTGCCATAGAGAGGCCGAGTTTGTGGATGGTCGCGGCGCCCTCGCGGGCTGTTTCGGGGTCGTCGTGGCCCCACTCAGCGAGCATTCGGGCATATCCTTCAATCGATGTGAGGGGCGTGCGCAACTGGTGGCTCGCATCGGCGACGAAGCGGCGCTGGTGCGCGAGGGCCTCCGCACGACGGGCGAAAGCCGCTTCCAGACGTCCGAGATGGTCGTTCATGGTGGCTGCGAGGCGGCCCACCTCGTCCTTCGGGTGCTGCACGGGAACCCGTTTCGAAAGGTCGCCCGCCGTGATACTGCGCTCCGAGGCGACCACCTTCTCCACGGGTGAGAGCGCCGCGCGCGCGAGCCGGTACGCGCCGCCAGCTGAAAGCAAGAGGGCTATAAAGATAGCAGCGGCGAGCAGTGCGGCGAACGTCGAGACAGTGTCCCCGACCGCCTCGTAGGACTTGCCGACCTCGATCACACGCGCTTCGATGGGGAAGGGGATCATGGCCGCCTCTCCGAAGACAGGGGAGCCTCCTGGTTCGGAGCTCTGCCGGTCTCTCGCGAGCGCTTTGTAGAGGTAAGGGGAGCGAGAGGGGCTCTTGAGATTGGGAGGGTCAACGGGCACCGCGTAGATGTAGCCCCTTTCGCCCGGGGATATCTACCGCCGCACGCCAGACCGGTTCTCCGGAGCCGCCCGGAAGAGCTGGATGAGGAGAAGCGCATGGAGGCGATGCTGGAGGCGGAGAAGATACTCGTCACGGACGACGCTGGGACGGCTCCGATGTACTTCCGGGGGGCGGCAGGGCTCCAGAAACCCTTCATCACCAGGTTCGTCTGGCAGCCCTATGGCGGCGGCAGGGATCTAAGCCTCTGGAAGGTGAAGCCGTAACTTACTACACTTCAGTGTCTGTAAGGATCGTGACGCGCGTACTCGGTCATAGCATCGGAGATCAAGCCCTTCTCCGACGCTATGTACTCTGATATCGCACGACCGAATGCGGGATCGCGGATCTGGTGTGCGCTGTATGTTAGAGATGGAAGGAAGCCGCGCGCATGCTTGTGCTCGCCCTGCGCACCAGCTTCGAATATCCGGAGTCTCTTTTCGATAGCGAAGTCTATTCCCTGGTAGTAGCAGAGCTCGAAGTGCAGATTTCGCCGCTGTTGTGTGGCCCCCCAGTTGCGACCGAAGAGCGAGCGACCTTTGAAGAAGAAGAGCGCGCCCGCCACAGGGAGGCCTGCCCGGTCGCGTGCAAGGACTAGAAGGGTACGGTCTCCCATGGTCAGGAAGACCTCATCGAAGAAAGCGCCGGTCAGGTACGGAACTCCCCACTTGCCGTCCAGAGTTGCCAGGTAGAACCGGTGCATCAAGGCGGCGTGCTCGGGGAGGAGGGCGTCCCCGGTGAGGCGTTCGATCGTAAGCTCTTCACCCTCGAGCTGGCGGCGCTCTCGCGAGATCTGTCGCCGCCTCTTACCCGAGAGGGCACCGAGGAAGTCGGCGAAGACCTCGTAGTCGCGGTTGTGCCAGTGAAACTGAAGAGAGTGTCGCACTGTAAACCCGTGCCCTGCGAACTCGCCGAGCTCCACTTCCGGCAGGAAGAGCGCATGCGACGAACTGACGCCATGCGCTTCGCCTAGCCCCTCAGCCGCATCCAAGAGCGCCTCTCTGACCCTCTCTCGGGTGGCGTGATCCGCATTACGATGTACGAGGAGCTTGGGGCCCGTGGCCGGCGTGAAGGGCACGGCGGAGACGAGCTTGGGGTAGTAAGGTAGCCCGTACTGATGATATGCCCGCGCCCATTCCCAGTCGAATATGTACTCTCCGTAAGAATCGGTCTTGATATATACGCACAGCGCGCCAAGTACCTCTCCACATGCATCCTTGCAGATCAGATATTGGGGCGACCATCCGCTCCCCGCACCAATGCTGCGAGAACGTTCGAGTGCACACAGAAACTCGAAGTCGAAGAACGGGAAGTCCGGCGGCTCCAGACTTCGCCACGATCGCCGATCCAAGCTCTCGATCCCCTCGAAGCACTCGACCCGCATCATGACCCCTCCAGGACGCAAGCCACTCCTCGTCTACCAGTGTAAGTCCGCGAAGGCAACAGACCGATATTGTACCCTCTACCCCAAACCATTTAGACCGCATAATACCTCCCCGACTATTGTCCGCGGAGATCGGAGCAAAATCGCTAAATCGCTGGATCGGTCACATGGCACACTCGGAAACCCTGGAGGAGAAAGATTTACCGAGGTGCGCAAATGCTCGCCGAAAGCAGCATCCGAAGGAGGGCGGTGCAAGAAGCCGTACCACTTCCTCGGTGCGGGAGACTTCTCAAGACGTCGTGGTCTGCGGCACCTTATGGACCAGACAAATGCTGTACCGTGGTCACGGCGAGGATGAGGTAGGCAGCCAGCTCGCTGCAGACAAGGTCGAAGAAGGATCAGGCAACGAAGCCTTCTACGGTGGGCCTGACGCCGACGTTCAGTACGGCTGGACCATGATCCTTCTACGTCTAAAGGTTATAGACGATCTAGGGCGAACTTCGCATAACGGGAATTCTCGGAAGTTCAGGAATCGGTGATTCTGGGCCCACTGGGCCTTCCACTCAGGGACCTCAAACGGCTCGAAGGCCAAACCTATTACCCGGACCCCGCCTTTTGTGTTGCGAGCTCAACGGGTGTCGAGGGCGTATCTCAGGAAGAGTTCATCGTCTGCAAGGTATGCTGAGAGGAGGTGGAGGTCCCGCGGCTCGTCTAGCAGTTTTCCGAGTACGCCCGGCGCGTCCGCATTGCTAGTTCCAAAGAGCTTCGGAGCAAGGGTGATAAAGAGCTCATCTGCGAGGTTCTCGGAGATCAGGGCGTGGTTCAAGATTGGTCCGCCCTCGACGAGTAGACGGTCCACGCCGCGCTGGGTGCTGAGAAGCTCGAGGGCGCTTGAAAGGTCCACGCGTCCCGACGCGTCGGTCTGTACGCGCAGAACCTCTGCTTGGCGGGCGAGGCGTACGCCTGCAGCCTCATCCGCACTATCAGCGAGGAGTACAAGTATCTTCTGGTCTCCGTACCGCACGAGGTTGCTCTCCAGGGGGACATCCCCTGTAGCGGTCAGAATAACAGCGAGTGGACACGGGCCTGCATCTTCGGCGTCGAGGCCCAGAGAAAGTTTCTCCGCCCTCAGCGTGCCGGCTCCAATCATTACGGCGTCCGCCTTGGAGCGCAGCGTGCGCATGACATATCTGTCCGCTGCTGTGCCTATCCCTGCCGCTTTCCCTTCTACCGCCGCATTCCCATCCACGGAACTAACCATGTTGATAAATACGTAGGGCCTGCTCATGCCGCCGGGACCGGACCTGGGCAGTTCAAGGTTCTCATAGACCTCCTCTGTGCTCCCGGACTGATCCCCGGCTGGCCTTGGGAACAGCTTTAGCGTCTTTCCGCTCAAAAGGCGCTCTGTCTACCTACTGTTGAGAAGTATTATTGGGAGTCCTGTAGGGAGCGTATCGTGCGGTGGCGGAGCGTGGGATGCTCACGTCCATCCATAGCCCGGACGGAGTATTCTCCTGGGCGTGGATCTCGGCGAGGCCGTAAAGATGGCTCGCCGCCGCGTACTCTGCGTGAGGGATCAGGACTTCAATCCTCTCCCTCTCGGACGCTATGGCGTTGTAGATCTCAACCAGAAGATCCTCGGAGCCGGAGAGTGCGCTTATCATAGCGGCATCTGGGAACTCCCTGCGGAGCTCCTGGATGCGCCCCTCATCCAGCAGGTCTATCTTGTTCAAACACAGTATGGTGACCCCCACGTCAGATCCGTTCTCATTCCCGAACGTCTCGGAGAGCGTCTGCCTGACGGTTGTGATCTCCT
>DASSJP010000622.1:0-2266 GCA_035691165.1 Rubrobacter sp. | reverse complement strand
GATAGATCCCCAGTCGGCGGACATCGCCCAGGGCGTTGACAGGGCCCTCGAGGTCAGAGATGGCGACCAGGACCTGGACGAGATAGGGGCGGGCGACCAGGGGATGATGTTCGGCTACGCCTGCGAGGAGACGGACGAGCTGATGCCGCTCCCGATCACGCTCGCCCACGCCCTTACCCGCCGTCTCTCCGAGGTCCGCAAGAACGGCGACCTCGACTATCTCAGGCCCGACGGCAAGAGCCAGGTGACCGTGCGCTACGAGGGAGACAGGCCGGTCGGGATCGAGAAGATCCTGATCTCCGCCCAGCACCGCGACGGCGCAGAAGCCCACATAAGGGACGACCTCGTCGAGACCGTGATAACCCCCGTTATGCCCGAGGAGTTCTTCGACCCTGGCGTTGCCGAGATCCTGGTGAACCCGACGGGCCGGTTCGTGACCGGTGGTCCGCAGGGCGACACCGGCCTGACGGGACGCAAGATCATAGTTGATACCTACGGAGGTTCTGCCCCGCACGGCGGAGGTGCTTTCTCCGGCAAGGACCCGACAAAAGTGGACCGCTCGGCCTCCTACGCAGCCAGGTGGGTAGCGAAGAACCTCGTTGCTGCCGGCCTCGCCAGACGGTGCATGGTCCAGGTAGCCTACGCCATAGGGGTCGCCCATCCCGTCAGCGTGATGGTCGAAACCTTCGGCACCGCCAGGGTTGACCCTGCAGCCCTCGGTGCGCTGGTACAGGAGTACTTCGACCTGAGACCCGGCGCCATAATCCGAGACCTGGATCTGAGGAACCCAATCTTCGCGCAAACCGCGGCATACGGTCACTTCGGCCGTCGCGAGCCGGGTTTCACTTGGGAGGAGACCTCGCACGCCGATGATCTCCGCCGCGCCGCCGGCTTCTAGTTGGTAAGGAGCGCAGGCCGTACGGCCACCCGCCCCACCCGACAGCCGTACGCAGCAAGGGTAAGCCTGCTCATACCAACGCACGCCCTGCCTCCCCTTAGCTACAGGATACCGGAGCGTCTGAAGGGCGTGGTCAGGGTCGGTACGGCAGTCGTCGCGCCACTCTCAGGAAGGCAACGTATGGGTGTGGTCGTCGGTACCGAAAAGGACAGCGACCGCGCGCAAGCAGACGTACTCGCCGTCGTGCCTGATCTCTCCCTCCAACCTGAGCTCGTAGACGTGTGCATCAGGATCGGCGAGAACGCTGCCGTTCCCTTGCCTTCCGCGCTGAGAGCCGCCCTGCCGCCAGGCATCGACGCCGGACGTTACAGGGTCGTGAAACCATCCCCGGACTGGCCGTGGGAGGGAAATGGCATCGTCACCCGCACAGCTTTGAAACGTTCCCTCGGCCCCGATGGTCTCCGTGCGGCTGAGGCTGAAGGGCGTATTGTGCTCGCTCCTTCAGCCCCGGAGCCAGCGACGGTGGAATGGGCTGTGATCCGTGCGGCGTCCGAACCGGATCTGGCCCGCGCCCCGCGACAGCGCGACCTGTTTGTGGCACTGAAGCACCGCGGAGGCGCGAGCGTGACCTCAACCCTGCTCTCTGAGACCGGTGCCAGCCGGGGCGCCCTTCGGGAGCTCGTTCGCAGGGGTGCGGTTCGGCTCGCGCGCCGTCCTGAGCCGGCGCCCCTAGTTGCCACCGTGGGCGACGGTACCGTGCCGGGACACCTCATCCCGTTCTCGAGAATCGCCGGACGAGCCATGGAGAGCGGCGGCGCATTCCTCTGGAGGACGGCCAGGCGCGAAGAGCAGTACGCGGTCGCGGCCATATCGCGGGCCACGCTGGAGGAAGGAGATCAAGCGCTGATCCTGGCACCGGAGGTCGCCTCGGTCGAGCGCACGGTGGAGACACTTCGCTCGGAACTCCCGGCTGGATACACCGTCGCCTCATACCATGGTGGCCTTGGTCGTGGCAGGGCCGCGGTCTACGAGGCCGCCCGCGCGGGGGAGGTAGACGTAGTCGTCGGGACGCGGACAGCGGCGTTGCTCGCTCTGGCGCGCCCAGGATCTATCTGCGTCGTCGACGAGCCGAACGAGGCGCACAGGGCCGAGCCCGGTCACGAGGGGCTTCCGGTACACGTGCGGGACGTGGCGCTCGAACGCGCCCGCCTGGAGAGGGCGGCGGTATTCTTCCTCTCACCATCACCCTCACTCAGGATATTCGCTGCGGAGGTCCGCAGGCGTGAGCGCATAAGAGAGCTTCCTGTCAGCAAGTCCGTGCGGTGGCCGGCGGTTCGCATCATAGACATGCGGGGTTCGGGCGCGATG
>DASSJP010000621.1:0-2594 GCA_035691165.1 Rubrobacter sp. | reverse complement strand
ATCTGCTCGGAGGCTGGATCTCCTGCGTCGTGGGGGTACTCTGCGGTGTAGCCGAAGTCTACGCCGCCTTCCTCGGCGCGGGCGCGAACATCTCGGCCGGCGCGCTCGGCGTGGGACTAGGGCTGCTCGGCTACTTCCTCGGCGCAAGAAAGCTTGCGACCGTTACCGTCTTCCTTTGCGTCGCCGCCATCATCTTCGGGCTCGCCGCGAGCCAGGGCCACGTCCCCGGTATCGCGCCCTCAGACCACGCCATCCCCAGTATCTTCTGGGACAAGGAGAACGCTGGTTGACCGAACCGCGACCTTCTTACGCCCCCGAAAACGCCACGCCGGGCCGCCGTCCCGGCAGGCGCTGGTCCATAGCGGGAATAATCTGCGGCGTCGTTGCCATCGTCTTGATACCTGTCATTCTCGGACCGCTTGGCGTAATACTCGGGATAGTCGGGCTGGTGAAGGGCGACCGGGTTCTCGGCTTGGTTGCGATAGTCGTCGGCATACTCGGCCTCGTGCTCGGCGTCGTGCTCAGCGCGTTCGTGATCTCTCTGGTGGATCAGACGTAGAGAGCCTCGCCCATGGCCGCTATACTGGCCTCAGGATGGAGAGAGTTCGGCTTACACCTCCGGGGGAGAAGAGGGCGCGGGGAGGCCGCGCCCGTCTGTACGTCCGCTGGATGCCACACATCGGGGCCGAGGCTGTAGCCCTCTACGAATTGCTGCGCATCCTCCCCGACCTCGGGAGCGACGAGGTCGAGGTCGATGAGCTGGCGGAGCTTCTTCGGTCTACCCCCGAGAGCGTCGATTCATCTTTCGAGACCCTGGCCGAAGCGGGCTTCATCGCCGTGAGAGAAGGCTGGATGGAGGTCGCCGAGCAGCCGCCTTCCGCGAGGACGGAAGGGAGATCCCGTGAAACAGACACAAGAAACTTCCCCGACCGTGACGTCGAGGTGATCAGGGCCGAGCCCGAGGGCGTCTCCGCCGACGATTACTTCCGCTATATGGGAACTTTACCTGCGCCGCACATCCTCGAGTTCCTGAACGGCTACTGCGAGCGAGACGGGCTGACACCCGACGCGGTGAGGGAGGCATTGAAGATCGCCAGCGAGCGCGACGCGCGAAGGGTCGGCTACGTGAGGAGCATCCTGGAGCGGTGGGTCGAGCGGGGCGTGAAGACCGTCGAGGATGTGGAGCGGTTCGAGCAGGACCGAAAGCTCCGTCTCGTCGAGCAGAGCGGGGCCGTGCGGGGTGGGGCGCTCAGAGTACGGGAGTCCAGAGAGGGGGTGAGAGGTGGACCGGATCGACAGTCTGCTGCCAGACGCCGGGAGGGCTATGAGTGGCTCTTCGGGGAAACGGAATAGGGGCGAAGCCAGGGTACTGAGGCTCGACGATCAGGTCTGCCCCCACTGCGGACGCGAGCTGCAGGCCGAATGGGACGAGTTCCCGCCTGCACTCCAGAAGAAGTACGGCAAGCCAGGCGAGTGGTACTACCACCCGTGCACGCCAGAGTGCGAGAAGAAGAACGAGCGGCGCGAGTGGGAGTTGATGCGCCGCGACGCCAGGGTTGCGGCCCTCAGGGAGCGCAGCGGACTCTCGAAGCGCATGAAGGGCTACGCGCTCGATAACTACGACCACCAGCTCAGCAAGAGCGCCGAGAAGGCCTTCGCCAAGGCCATGGACTACATCATGAACTGGAAGGAGAACAGGGAGGAGGGACGGGGACTGTACTTCTGCGGCGATGTGGGAACTGGAAAGACTCACCTCGCCGTCGCGGTGATGAACGAGCTCATGACCAGGAAGAGGGTGCCCTCGCTCTTCGTCACGGTGCCGGAGCTTCTGGATAACATGCGCGGGACGTACAACAACCCTGGTCGGGACATCGACGAGTGGATGGACTCGGTAAAGAACGCAGACCTCTTGCTGCTCGACGACCTCGGCGCAGAGAGGGCGAACGAGTGGGTGCGCGAGCGAATCTTCGTCATCGTCAACCACCGCTATAGGGAGGAGCTGCCGACCATCTTCACCTCCAACACGGGACCAAAGGACCTGGCGGCCCAGCTAGGGGAGAGGACGGCCAGCAGGATCATCGCGATGTGCGATTGGATCTCGCTCGAAGGCGAGGACTACCGCGAGGCCGAAGTGAGGCGCGGCCTGTGAGAGATGAGTTCATGATAACCAGGCAGGGAAAGCAATACGTCCTGTTCGCGGGGCTTCTCGACGAGGCCCATAGCCTCGGGCTCAGGGGCATAGACACCGACCTGATCCAGGTCCCCGACGAATCGAACGGCAACGTCGCCATAGTGAAGGCCACCGCCGAGATGGAGGACGGGCGCCGCTTCTCGGGCATCGGGGACGCGAGCCCGGAGAACGTCGGGCGCAACATCGCACCGCACCTGATCCGGATGGCCGAGACCCGGGCGAAAGCCCGTGCCCTGCGCGACGCTGTGAACGTCGGCGCGACGGCCCTGGAAGAACTATCCGAGGGCGACGATGCACCACCAGCCTCGACTTCTCGGGGCTTCGAGGGCTCGTCCTCGCGCGGCAAGCCAACCCCGATCCGCGGTGGAAGGCAAGACGCCCCACAAGATACCGCCGCCGAGCA
>DASSJP010000620.1:0-4294 GCA_035691165.1 Rubrobacter sp. | reverse complement strand
TAGGTACACTGGGACGTGCATTCCGTAGCCGGGGGCGATGGGTGACATCATGGAGATCAACAAGGATCTGATCGCTGCGTCCTCGACCCCCATCGTCCTGGCGATCCTGGCCGAAGATGACAGCTACGGCTATGCGATCCTCCAGCGAGTTCGGGAGTTGTCAGGAGGGCGCATGGAGTGGACGGACGGGATGCTCTACCCCGTTCTGCATCGGCTCGAGCGGCTCGGCCACGTCGAGGCGCGGTGGGAAGTTGCGGAGAGCGGTCGTCGTCGCAAGTACTATCGGATCACGTCCCGGGGCCGGGCCAAGCTCGCGGAGGAACGCAGGCAGTGGCAAGCGGTGGACGCTACGCTACGGGGCATCTGGCAGGCGCTCTCCCTTTCCGTTCCGGTCAGCCACCAGGCGCCAGCCGCGCCACTGCCACAGGGAGCCTGAGCGATGTCGGATAAAGGTCACGGGATACCACTCGAGGAGCAGATCGACCAATGGCGGAGCTACCTCCGCCGCCGGCAGGCGATCCACTCCGCCGACGTAGCGGAGCTGGAAGACCACTTGCGCGAGCAAATCGCGGTGCTCACCGACGCGGGGCTCGCCACCGATGAAGCGTTCCTGGTGGCGGTGAAGCGCATGGGCAAGCTCGACGCCCTATCACGGGAGTTCGCTCGCGAGCACTCCGAGCGCCTCTGGAAGCAGCTCGTCGTTGTCCCTTCGGATTCCGGGGACCCACGAGCGCGGGCCCGAACGGATGCCATCGTCGTCTTCTGTCTTGCGGTGGCGGCGGCCGTGCTCATCAAGGTGCCGGCGCTCTTCGGGTTCCAATTGGACCAGGATACCGACTTCTACGCCCGCAATCTGAGTCTCTTCGTGCTGCCCCTCCTGACCGGCTATTTCGCCTGGAAACGGCGGCTCGACACCAGCACTCTCCGCTGGCTGGCCGTGGCGTTCGTCGCGGCTGGTGTATTCGCCAACGTCTATCCCTTCGCCCCGGGCGGCTACACCGAGACGCTTACGGCGCTGCACCTGCCGATCGCGCTCTGGCTAGTAGTGGGCATCGCGTACGCGGGCGGCCGGTGGGGCCAGGTGGGCGGCCGCATGGACTTCATTCGATTCTCGGGCGAACTGTTCATCTACTTCGTGCTGATCGCCCTCGGCGGCGCCGTCCTCATGGCGTTCATGCATATAATCTTCCAGTCCATCGGGATCGACGTCGAGCCCTTCTTCGAGTCGTGGCTACTGCCGTGCGGGGCGGTCGGGGCCGTCGTGATCGCCTCCTGGCTGGTGGAGGCCAAGCAAAGCGTGATCGAGAACATGGCACCCGTGTTGACGCGCCTCTTCACGCCCCTTTTCGCCGCCGTGTTGGTCACGTTTCTGGGGACCCTGCTCTGGACCGGGCGCGGAGTCGGCATCGAGCGGAACGTGCTCATCGCCTTCGACCTGCTCCTGGTGCTGGTCCTTGGACTTCTGCTCTATTCCGTCTCTGCCCGGGACCCCCGGTCGCCCCCTGGCGCCTTCGATGTGGTGCAGGTCGTGCTGGTGGTCTGTGCGCTATTGGCCGACGCGGTAGCGCTGTGGGCCATCGCCGCGCGCATCACCGAGTTCGGCTTCAGCCCGAACCGCGTGGCGGCCCTGGGTGAGAACGTGATTCTCCTGGTCAATCTGGCGTGGTCCGCTGTGCTCTACATCCGCTTTCTGAGAGGGCGCGGATCGTTCACGGGCCTCGAACGGTGGCAGACGAATTACATGCCCGTCTACGCCGTGTGGGCGGCGATTGTCGTGATCGTCTTTCCGCCTGTGTTCGGATACATCTGAGGGGGTACCGACGATAGGCCGGCGCCCCAGCCGACTGGCCGTCACCTATGCGGTCGGACCGTCCCGGCGCTAATATTGCGCGCATGCGATATACGCCACCAATCCCGCGACGAGGTTGACGGACCGGGGGGCGGACCCTCCGCGGTCCGGCACGAAGAAGAACGCGGCGCTCGCCGAGGTCTCCCTGCTCCTGGCCGTCTTCTTCGTCGGCATGGACGTCGTCTCGGTCAAGTACGCCCTTGAGGGTCTCCCTCCGCTGGTGTTCATGCCCATCAGGTACGTGCTGGCCGGCCTGTTGCTGCTCGTCTTCCTACGGCTCCTCGGTTGGAACGACGGCGTCGGACTCGGGCGCGAAGACATCTTCGCCCTGGCCGGCCTCGGGGTGGTGGGCATCGCGATCAACTACGTCGGGTACACGGTGGGCCTGAGCCTCACCAGCGGCTCGAACGCCGCGCTGATCATAGCCACCGCCCCGGTTTGGGGACTGCTGCTCGGCGTCGTGCTGGGGCTGGAACGCGGTTCCTGGATGGGTGCCCTCGGCCTCGGGCTGGCCATCGCGGGGGTGACTCTCGTTGTGGGAGGTGGTCTGGGCTCGGAGGAGGCATCCGTAGGAGGCGACCTGCTCGTGTGCGTGAGTGCCTTCTCCTGGGGCGCATACACGGTGCTCTCCCTGCCCGTCCTGCGCCGCCTCGACCCCCTGGTAGTAGGCGCCTGGACGATGCTGCTCGGCGGCCTCGCGGCCCTCCCCCTTGCCTTCACCGGCTTCCCCGATCTCTCGGGGTCGCTCTCCTCTGTGGAGTGGGGCTCGGTGGGCGCACCGGCCTGGGCGGCAGCCGCCTACTCGACGGTTCTGTGCAGCAGCTTCGCCATAGCCGCGTACCAGGCGAACGTCGCCCGGAGGGGTGCCAACAGGGTCCTCGTCTACCTGTATCTGCAAACGCTGGTCGGGCTGCTGGCCAGCGTCGTGTTGCTAAGGGAGGGCCTGGGGGCGGCCAAGGTGGCGGGGGCGGCGGTCATCCTGCTCGGTGTCTACCTTGCCCGCCGCGCCTAGCATCGGAGGCCTCCGGTCGGGACCGGGTCCTTTCCGCCGTCGCCGGTCGGCCCATAAGCCCCGGATACAAAGGCGAGGTTCCGTCCTATTCCCCTAGTGCGTGGAAGAAGCCAGCCTGTTGAAAAGCGTTCCGCTGGGGTCCAAGTGCATCTCTCGGCGTATGGGCTGCCCGTGAGAAGCGAAGCGTCGCCTGAAAGCCTCGGGGCTGGTGCGCAGCCTGCCTTCCTCTATAACGTCGCCGTTATGTTGGTCGATTATGCACAGATAGGAGTACCTGTCGCCTAGGTCCAATCCGGCTGTCATCGGCGGTCGTTCGCTGCTAACATCCATGGTGGACCGATCCTCCTTTCACTTGGGCGTTTTAGAGCCCGTCGAACAGTTGCAGATCCTGCGGGTACTGCGTATGGAGGGTCGGCCTTCTCATCCCATCTTCCGAGAGAATCCACCTCTGGCAAACTTCACAGAAATGGCAACAGGCGAAGTGGAGAGAAAACCTCTTCAACGTCATTCGTAATAAGGGAAAGCAAGGGCCGGAGTCAGTTAAGCTGGCCCTCTTGGGCTATGAAGTGCCTACGAACAATAGCTCCCGCCCTTCCAAGACTTTAAGCTGGCAGCGCCTCTTGCATCTCATGCGGCCCTTTGAGCACTTGCACACCCATGCCAACCACAAGCAGGACTGTAACGTGTGCAGCATACAGGGATGAGAGGCGTGGTGTATCGCCCAATTTTCGACCTTTTCGTTACTTGGACGATTGTTGGACTTCCGAGAAATGACATACTGGGACCGTCTGAAAATCCTCGCTAGAAACGTTTCTAGATCTAGCCCATACGGGGGATGCGTCCTCCCTCTCCCGGGCCTAAGCTACGGCTGCTACGTATGCAGGGGCGGGAGATGCTCCTCCTCCGTCCCACTACACAAGGAGCACAGGACATGATCAGGAGCGCACTAAGCAAAGTGGCGTGGGTGGGCAGGACAGCCTCTATGGTATTTGGGCTGGCATTGGTGCTGGCCCTCGTTATCGGGGTGGCTTCGATGGCCTTTGGAGCCAACGGAGACTTCTTCAAGGTAGGAAGGACCAACCTCGCCTCTGCGGTGAGCGTGCTTACCAAGAGCGGGGCTGGCCCAGCCTTGAGCCTGAAAGTGGACCGTGGTGCCCCCTTGGCGGTTAACTCCGATGCTAAGGTCGGCAAGCTCAACGCAGACAAGCTAGACGGTTTGGACTCGGCCCGGCTCGCCGGCACCGGCGACTCGGCATACCGTGGCGGCGCTAGCGTCTGCGGCTCCGGTGGTGCCCCCTTCACATCCACCCTGCCTGTCTCGGTCCGCAAGGAGTCCCTCCTGTTCGCGACCGCGCGCGCGGGCATCCAGGCAAACGGCAACGCTAACGCCAGCACCCTCATGAACGTGGAGTTGCGCAACGCCACCAACACCA
>DASSJP010000619.1:0-3717 GCA_035691165.1 Rubrobacter sp. | reverse complement strand
ACGGCAGCCCTGCGGTCTCTGCTACCGCCATCGCGCCCCAGGTGTTTATGTCCACGAGCAGCGCGTCCGGTCGCTCATTCACGATCGCCCGCTGCAGATCAGGCCCATCGCGGTGTGCACGCTCAAAGAACGTATGCAAGGCGACCTGCAGCGCCCCAATGGGTGTGCGGGCCTGCCAGTCTGCGTGCTCCCTATGCTCTATGGCAGGATCTATGGGCGCCGCCTCGAAGCCCATCCCGCGCATCAGATCGACCTCGGAAGCGAGCGTCCGCACCACGATCTCGTGCCCACGCCTTCTCATCTCCTCGAGCGTCGGCACGATGGGATAGAGATGTCCCCTGGCAGGTGAGGTATAGACCAGATAACGTGCCATCATCGTTCTCCTTTCAGGGCGAAGATCATCTCTCTCAGCGCGAGCTCCGTCTGCTCGCGACCCAGGCCGAGGTCGAACCTGAGTACCTTCCAGACGTACACGTCGCAGACGGCGACGAGCTCGGCCAGAAGCCGCTCTCGCGCCTCACCGCTTCGTTCCGCGAGCAGAGGCGCGAATGTACGCCCGACCCATTCGTAGTGCACAGCCCGGCCAGCGTCGGTCGCCTTGCGGAACGCGGGTACCCGGTCTTCCTGCGCCAGTAGCCTAAGCGCACTCTCGCCCCACGCCTCGTAATGGTCCACGATGTTCTCGACCGCCCCGGCGACATCACCGACTGGAGCCTCACTTCGCTGGCCAATTACCCGCTCGCGGGCGACTTCCGTGGAGGCGTCTATCAGCCGATCCTTGTTGCCGAAGCGCCTGAGTACGGTCTGGACCGTGACCCCCGCCCTCTTCGCCACGTCGTCGAGCGATATCTGATCGTAGTACCGCTCCATGTGTAGCCCGATCACCGCGTCCAGAATCCGCCGCCTCGTCTCCTCCGCAGCCTCAGCCCGCACTCCCATCCTGTACACCCGTTTGTTCATTATGTCCGACCCTCAATTTTCATGTTAATTAATACTAACATGAAAATGAAGAGGCTGTCAAGAAATTCAGCTTTTCAGCAAGGGCGTGGAGTGAGTGACCGCGGTTCGAGATAAGTGGCTCCTGCCGCATGGGTATCGCTTCGTGAGTGTGGGCGGCGCCGTCCGAGGAAGGCCCGAAGCGTGCTGAGAGGCGCGAAGCGCCGTGCTGACAAGCGGAGGCACCAGCCGGAGCGTGCTGACCAGTCGGAGACGGTTATCCGGTGGAGCCGTTACGCAGAGCTTCCGATACCAGGAAGGGATCCGAGGCGACGACGGAGGCCGCGTAGAGTTCCATTGCTCCCATGTCGGAGGTGCGGTTGGCGGGGTCTCCTCGGTCAACGATGTAGATGATGGTAGGGAAGTCCGACCAGTCCTCCTGTGTGGGGGCGAGCGGGGGCATGTAGAAGGCGACGTTGAAGGTGCTGACACCGAGGTCGTGGACGTAGCCTTCCAGCAGGGCGCCGACCGCGCGGCTCAGGGATTCGTCGCCTGGAAATCTACCTATCACCACAAGTTCCTTCTCCTTGATAGGGGAGAGGCTCGCGAACGCCCTGACGCCTTCCAGTGGAATACCGAGGCCCAAAGAGTTATGGACGCTGTGGAGGTCGGAGAAGTAGTCGGAGCCGTACTCTCGTTTATAGGCGGAGGCGGCGCGGCGGAGTCGTTCGACCTTCGGGTAATGGGAATCTCGGGTGGCCGTTACCTGGGCGTGGCCGTGGATGATCGAGCCTCCTGCTCGCCAGAGACAGTTCCACATCAGGAAGGGGTACAGTGCTTCGGGGTCGGCTTCCAGGGCCTTGCGGGCCCATTCCAGGCCGACGGAGACGTAGCCTGCGACCTTCTCCGGCGTGAGGTGGAGGGGGTTGTGGTCGTCGAAAATCACGACGCCGTGGAAGCCGTCGTACTTGGCGACGTTCGAGGCTGTGGTCGCGTGCTCTCCTTTCACGCGGCCGAAGACGTCGGCCGGCGTGCCGTCTTCCAGATTGCAGAATGGGTCGCCTCCGGTCGTTGCTATCTCCTGGTCGAGGTCCAGGCTCACGCCCGTATCGAGTGGGCGTGAGGCGCGCAGCTCGTTGAAGAGAGTGCCTTCCAGGGTGATGCGGTTCGTCACCTTCACTATCCGCTGGGCTGTGACACGGTCAACCGAGCTGAAGGACTTTTCGATCCAGGCGTGCATGGTCTCGGGCGGGACGAGGCGTCCCGTCGTCGTTGAGATTTCGAGGATGCGGTTCGCGAGGGCGCGGTCTTCGGCGGGGAGGTCGGAGATCAGGGCCGGCAGGTTCGTTATCTTGCGTTCCATCGGCTATCGTGTCCGTTGTCCGGATGAGTGGAGGCCGGCGTAGATGTTCTCGCGGTCGATCATTCGCTCCACGTGTCCTTCGACCCTCAGTTTCAGGCTCGCGACCTCGTGGGCGAAGCGGATGGCCTCGGGCCAGTCCTTGCCGTCGAGGTGGGCCATTAGGAGGGCCGACCAGAAGGCGTCGCGGGCGCCAGTGACGTTTTCGATCTGCACCTTCGGCAACGGACCCACGCGCTCCACGTTCCCGTGATCCGAGACGGTCACGACGCCTCCGGAGCGGGTGAGGATGACGATCTTGGCACCAAGGTCGTGGAACTCCCTGATGGCCGTCTCCTCCAGAGTCACCTCGTCCATGTTGAAATCGAAGAGGCGTCGGGCGTCTTCCAATGATGGTTTCACGATCGTTACGTAGGGCATCACTTCGGCGAGGACCTCCCAGGCTTCGACCTTGTCTGGCCAGACGCGCGGATCGTAGTTCGGGTCGAGGGTGACGATCTTACCGAGGCGACTTCCTATTCTCATCGCCCGCCTGACGGCGAGGCGCTGGGGGTCCTTCGAGAGGGCGAACGTCGAGGTGTGGATGATGCGTGCGCGTCCGATCATCTCCTCGTCCACCTGGCGCACACCGAGCAGCGCGTCCGCGCCCCTGTTGACCTGGAAATCGGGGACGCTGACGGTGCGGGTGACGAAGGCGTTGGTCGTCGCCGCATCGCCGGTGCGGCTCACGGCCTCGGTGTTGACGCCGTGGTGCTGGAGCTGGTCCTCGACGTACTCGCCGAAGTAGTCAGACCCGAGGTTCGTGATTATGGCCGAACGGCCCCCGAGCTTGGCTACGTAGACGGCGACGTTCGCAGGCTGGCCACCGAGGTAGCGCGAAAACTGGCTCGCGGTCCTCAAGGAATGGGCCATCTCGTGCGAGATGAAGTCCACCATCGTCTCCCCGACGGCGAGGAGGTCGAGCCTGTAATAGAGCTCGTCGAGTATGTCGAGCGAGACGCCATCTCCCGACTCCGGGTCTATGAAGGACGAGGGGATCTGCAACCGCCCCGGTGAGTTCGCTCCGTCCTGGGAGAGCACGCCGGAGTGCAGGTTCGTGGCGCCTTCCTCGCGTCTTTCGCCGCTCTTTCTGCCGGAGATCGCCTCGAGGTATCCCTCCGCGGTCTTCTCCCAGGTGTAGCGGGCGAGGACGCGACCGTAGCCGGCCTCGGCGTAGCGTTCCCAGCGCTCGGGGCTGCTTGTAAGGGTGTGGAGACCGGCGCCCACCTCCTCCGGATCTGTTGGATCTACCAGGATGCCGTACTCTTCGTCGCCCTCGCGCATGGACTCGCTCGGGCCTCCGAACTTGGTGACGACTGCAGGGAGGCCAGCCGCCATCGCCTCCAGTGGGGCGAGCCCGAATGGTTCGTATAGCGCCGTAA
>DASSJP010000618.1:0-3202 GCA_035691165.1 Rubrobacter sp. | reverse complement strand
CCGACAAGGCCAATCGGAGAACGGCGTGATCCCTGAACTCGGAAGGGCCGGATTCAGGATAGGGTTCGTGATCGTCGTGCCTTCTTTCTTACTGATGTTCTTCCTTGAGCCCGGGACCGCCGAGTACGCCATCACCCTCGTGACCCTGGTGATGGGGGTGATCTTCCTTGTGGCCGTGACGCTGCTGGTGCTGTACAGCAAGCGCTAGATATGTACGGAGAGACTCTGGCGAAAAGGAGGCAATGAATGAGTACGACCGAGAGGATCTACCGTCCGAAAGTATTGACCCGGCGGCAGTTTCTCGGGTTGGGCGCCGCGGGGGCCGGACTTCTGCTCGCAGGCTGCGGTGGCGGTGGCCAGAATTATGGCGAGGGTGGCGGTGGAGGAGGAGGTTCCAAGGAGTTCCACGGCGCCTATCCCTACCAGCTACCTCCGACAGGACACTTCAACACGTTCGCCACCAACGGAATCTTCGCGCTGACCCTGTATCAGGACGTCCTCGAGATGCCCATGGCGATGTACAAGTGGGCCGAGCAGAAGTACATACCGTACATGGCGACCGAGTGGGGGTATGAGCCGCCCGACGTTTTCAAGGTAACGCTACGCGAGGACGCGAAATGGAGCGACGGCTCGGAGTTCACCTCGAAGGACGTGGTCACGACCTTCAACCTGCTCCGCCTGCAGGAGCAGCTTGTGTGGAACTACCTCGCGTCCGTAGAGCCTGACGACGAATACAACCTGACGTTCACCATGAAGGACCCCTCCACGGTCGTCGAACGTCTGGTGCTCAAGGAGCCGGTCAGGGCGAACTCGGTCTACGGCGAGTGGTCAGGTAAAGCCCAGGAACTCTTCGATAGTGGCACCGACCCTGAGTCCAAGGAGTTCAGGGACCTGGTCACGGAGTTCGAGGCGTTCAAGCCGGAAGAGATGGTCGTCACGGGCCCGTTCAACATAGACAAAGACAGCATTACCGAATCTCAGCTAACGATGAACAAAGTAGACACCGCGTGGAACGCCGACCAGACCGACCTCGACAAAATGGTCATCTACAACGGCGAGACCCCGGCGGTCACCCCGCTGGTGCTCTCCAAGGACGTGGACTACGCCACGCACGGGTTCCCGATCGCCACAGAGAAGTCTTTCGAGGATCAGGGGATCAGGATCATCCGCGCCCCCACCTACTCGGGACCGGCGCTCTACTTCAACTACGCGAAGATCAAAGCCGTCGCCGACCCGAAGGTAAGGCGGGCCATCGCGAAGGCCATAGATATGGACGAGAACGGCACCGTCTCGCTGGCCAAGTCCGCCAAGAGATCAGAGTACATGACGGGCGTTTCTGACGTCCTGATCAAAGACTGGGTCTCGGAAGCGGACCTGGCGAAGATGGACTCCTACGAGTACGACCCTGACGCAGCCACCAGCGAGCTGGAGGACCTCGGCTTCAAGAAGGAAGGCGATGTCTGGGTGTCGCCCGAAGGGGAGAGGATGGAGTACGAGCTTGGCGCCCCTGCGGAGTTCGCCGACTGGTCGGCTGCGGCCAAGAACCTCGGTGACCAGCTCACGAAGTTCGGCATCAAGACGACCGTGAGGACTGTTACGTTTACCCAGTGGGATCCCAGGGTTCAGGACGGAGATTTCGAGATGGGCATCCAGGCGTGGGGCCAGGGGCAGCCCCATCCTGTGTACTCGTTCGAGTATCCGCTGCTGACGTACAACGTCAACGCATCGGGCGGCGGCATGTCCTTCGATATGACGCAGGACACGGAATCTTACGGGAAGGTTGACCTGGAGAAGCTTGTCATCCAGAGCGCCTCCGGCCTGAACGATGAGGACCAGAAAGCGACCGTGACCGAGCTGGCCACGATCTTCAACGAGCTACTGCCAGTCATCCCGCTGTGGGAGCGCTACGGCAACAACCCCGCGCTCGACGGCGAACGGGTTACGGGCTGGCTGCCCGAGGGCGACCCGATCTACCAGAACAGCCCGTACGAGGACAGCTTCACGGTCATAATGCTGATGGACGGCACGCTGAAGCCCGCCGGGCAATAGACGTGACCAGGCTCGCGGTGATAGGGCTCGGACACCGGGCCGCCGCGATGATACGTTCGATGCAGTCGATCGACCCCGGCGTGAGCGTCGGGGCCGTCGCCGACCCCGACGAGGATGGCGTGCGCCGGCGGCTAATAGAGCACACTGACGTGCGAATATACCGTACGGCGGACGCCATGCTCGAAGACGCGGCTGACTACGACGGCGTCGTGATCGGTACGCGGTGCTATATGCACACCAGGATGGCCGTCAAGGTGGCCTCCGTGGGACTTCCGCTCTTCCTTGAGAAGCCTGTCGCCATAAGCCTTGAGGAGGTAGACGCGTTGCAGGAGGCTTTCCGGGGAAGGGAGGATGAGGTGGTAGTCTCGTTCCCCTTGCGGTACACGCCGCTGTTCTCGAAGGTGCTCGATATTGTGAAGTCGGGCCGGCTCGGGACTATCAACCAGATCCAGGCCTTCAACAACGTGCCTTACGGCGGGGTGTATTTCGGCCAGTGGTACCGCAACTACGACCAGACCGGCGGACTCTGGCTCCAGAAAGCTACCCACGACTTCGACTGCATCAACCTCCTCGCAGGAAGCCGTCCCGTGGGCGTGGCCGCGATGGAGTCGCGCAGGGTCTACGGTGGAGAGAAGCCCTTCGACCTCAGATGCTCGACCTGCGACGAGACGGAGACGTGCCCCGAGAGCCCCAAAAACCTCGCGCTTCGTGGTGACGACGGCGGGATGTACCAGGACAGCGACGACAGGACCGACCACTGGTGCGCCTTCAGTCGTGGGATCGAGAACCACGACGCAGGCTCAGCGCTCATCATGTACGAGAACGGCATCCACGCGAGCTACAGCCAGAACATGGTGTCGCGCCGCTCGGCCTACAAACGCGGCACCACCGTGGTCGGCTACGATGCGACTCTGGATTTCGACATGGCCCCGATGGAGATACGCCTCATCCACCATCACTCCGGTGAGGTCGAGCAGATGCACGTCGACACAGGGAGCGACGGGCACGGAGGTGGGGATCACATCCTCGCCGAAAACTTCCTCGACGTTATCGCAGGCCGCGCCACGCCCGATTCGTCGCTAAGGGACGGGCTTGTCAGCGCCGCCATGTGCCTCGCCGCCCGCGAATCAGCCAGGACAAAGACTTTCCAACC
>DASSJP010000617.1:0-6652 GCA_035691165.1 Rubrobacter sp. | reverse complement strand
CAGCCCTGAGTGAAGACCCCACGGGTCGTCGTTGTGGGGGACCTGCTCTACGACCTGCTCGCCAGGGTGGAGGGGGATGTGTCCCTCGGGACGGATACCTTCACCAGGATCCAGGGCGTCGCCGGTGGTTCTGGCGCGAACGCTGCCGCATGGCTCGCCTCCCAGGGTGTCGAGACGCACTTCATCGGGAGGGTCGGCGACGACGTCTTCGGCGGGTTCCTCGAAGGGGAGATGGAGAGAGCGGGCGTGAGGGCGCACCTTGCCAGCGACCCTTCCGTGGCGACGGGCAAGGTCTTCGTGCTCATCGATGGAGCCGGTGAGCGGACCATGATCACCGACCGCGGCGCCGGCGAGAACCTCCACCCTGAGGACCTGCCCGGTTCCCTCTTCGGCAATGGTCACCTGCATCTCTCTGGCTACACCTTCTCGGGCGGCAGCCGCAGGGAGACGGCGAGAAAGGCCCTGCGCATGGCACGAGAGTCCGGGATGACCGTCTCCGTGGACCCCTCGTCCGTCCCCCTGCTCGGGGACGTGGGTCCCGAACGATTCCTCCGGTGGACTCGCGGCGCGGATCTGTGTTTCCCGAACCTGGAAGAGGGTTCGCTGCTCGCCGAGACCGAAGACCCTGAGCGCATCGCGGAGAGGCTCCTCGGCAACTACTCCGGCGTTGTCCTGAAACTCGGCGCAGAGGGAGCCCTGTGCGTGGGGGCGTACGGTGAACGGGCGCGCGTCCCCTCAGCGCCGGCGCGAGTGGTAGACACCACGGGCGCCGGGGACGCCCTCTGTGCGGGCTTCCTCAGTGCCTGGCTAACCGGAGCGTCTGCCGGCGAGGCGTTGCGGCGGGGTGTCGGGCTTGCCGCGCAAGCCGTCGGGCGCGTGGGCGGTCGCCCGGACGGATAGAGGGGTATCGAGACATAGCGCGCGCTCGCAGGGATCGCCGGTGCATCCGTAGTATCTTCAGGTCCGTAGATACGTTTGCCGGAAACTGTCAGGAAGGTTGCGTTCTTGAGCGTCGAGAGCCCGAGAAGGAAGGCCGGACAAAGTCTCGCCGTCATTGTACCGATGGCCTTCTTTCTCCTCGTGACGGCCTGCGGTGGGGATTCGTCGGGCACGTCATCGAAAGATTCCGCGAAACAGGCTTCCGCCGCGCCGAAAGAGAGCGCTGCAAAAGACACCACTGTGCATGAGGTAACTACCGAAGACGCGGCGTCGTCAGAAGCAGCCGGGCTGGCGCGAGCCGAGGTTGGTAAGCATGAGATCACCAACATGCTACCGGCAGACGGGAAGAAGCCTGATGCTGCGCGGCTCTTGCCCGAAGATCCGCCCAGAGGGGTAAAGGTCTATCCTGCCACCACCAACCGGACCGTCAAAGGGCCTATCGAGTACGATCGGAAGCCGCCGACAAACGGGGACCATGACCCGCTCTGGCAGAACTGCGGCTTCTACGAGAAACCCATCAAGAATCGGCACGCCGTCCACAGCATGGACCACGGAGCGGTCTGGATCACCTACCGCCCCGACCTGCCGAAACAGCGGATCGAAACTCTACGTTCCTACGGCGAGGAGAACTACGTCATAGTCAGCCCTTATCCAGGGCAGGGCGCGCCCGTTATCGTCACCTCCTGGAGAGTCCAGCTCGACCTCGAAGGCGCAGACGACCCGCGTCTCGGACGCTTCGTAAACGAGTTCCGCATCTCCGAGATAGCGCCCCTATCTGGCAACCGCTGCATCCTCGGCGTCGGCGATCCGAAGGGGTAGGAGCTCTCGCATGCAGGTCAGCGGACTATGACGTTCTCGCAACTGGAGCGGCGCGCGAAGTCCTCGAAGCTCTCGCGCACCAGGTCGGCCCGATCTATGACCGCCGTGTCTTTGGCGGTGCCGCAGCTGACGGAGTCGCGCCTCGCGTCGCCGGCGACGTTGACAAAATCTCCCCCTGGACCGCTGTCGATTACTTCGGCGCCGGGTCCTCCGAACATCCTGTCCCCGTGGTGGTCGCCCGCATCGCGTCATTGCCGCTGCCGCCGTACATCCTGTCGCGGCCGTAGCCTCCCGACTTCGTGTCCTAGCCGGCGAAGCCCCTCATGGTGCCTCTCAGGGTGTCGTTTCCAGGGGTGCCCCTGACGGTTGCGGCGAGCGCGACTCCCGCCGTCAACAAAAGCACCAGCGTTATCGCAAGAAGCGCCGTGGTGGTCCTTCTCATGCGTCGGTTTGCCTCCTTGTTCATAATGCTCGAATCTCCTGACCCGGTGAGAAGGAAGCCTAGCTCGGCAAGAGCTGTCCACAGGGTGAAAATGATGTCCTACTTGCTCTCGACCGAGTAGCGTGCGAGCATCCCCGCGTCGATGTGGTCGTTGACGTGGCAGTGGTAGAGCCACACCCCGGGGTCGTCGGGGACCATGTCGGCAACAACCATGGTTGCTGGCGACACCTCGACCACATCGGTTCTCATACCCATGACGGTTACCGTGTTGCCGTGCCAGTGCGGGGTGTGCAGGTCCACTTCCGTGCCCATGCCCATGACGTACCAGCGCACCTTCTCGCCCTCTATCATCTTCATCATGGGCATGTTGCCGAAGACGTAGCCGTTTACAGAATGCATCAGGTTGCTTTCTATGAAGCCTTCATCCTCACTGTCCACACCTTTGGGATCTCGCGCGAAGTGCTCGATGTTGTAGTCGAGGTAGCGGCTGTTGTTCTCATCGTAGATGGTGAAGAGGGTAACGAACTCGCGGTCCACGTCCTTCGGAGAGCCGTCGTCTTCGGCCATGCCTTTGCTGGTCACGATGATCGGCCCCATCAGTCCTGTGTTGGTGTCGTCGGACTCCTCGACGTGCGAATGGTACATCCATGCTATGGAGCTGGGGTCCTCGGGGCCAGGACCCGCCCTCTCCGGAACTCTCCACGTGTAGGTCCGCTCCTCGCCGGGCTCCACCACGTCGTCCCCATTGTTCTCCTCGCCTGAGGTGCCGTCCTGATACGGAGCTCCCTCAGAGCTTTTCTCGTAGAAGACGCCGTGAGGATGCATGCTTGTCGGGAAGTCCACGTTGTTCCTGAAGACCACCTTGATAGTGTCGCCTACCTCGGCCCTGATCACAGGCCCCAGGGTGCCGAGGTATTTCTGGTCCTGCGGCCGCTCCTTCGGCTCGGAGAAGCTAACGCTCGTGTACTCGCGGTAGAGCGCCTTGCGGTAGGTCTTGCCTATGCGGTGCTCGCCTTGCCGTACGAATATATCTTCTTCATGGTCGAAGGGCCTGCCACTTATGTCGTTTACGCCGTCGGGCGCGTAGTCCCAGTCTACGGGGTCGGCGGCTATGTAGTATGTGCGGACCTCCGGGCCTCCCTGTTTGGCCTTTTCTTTGGAGGTGTCCTCTCCTCCACAGGAGTACAGCGCTAGAGACAGCACAAGCATGAGCGACGTCACGGCCATCTTCGATACGTTGTCGAAGGTGTATTTCCAGGTGCCTCTCACATATCCTCTTTTATACGACGAACCCTGACTGTGGCATCATTGCAACGTCGCCTGCGCGCCACGCAAACGGTGTATCAAAGACCTGAGCACGACCTCTGACCGGCCAGTACTGCGAATGGTAGAGATCTCTAGCCAGGTATGGCGGCGACGGCTGCCTCTATCTCCTCGTCAGAGTGCTCCAGGTTGACGAGCTCTCCTGAGAGGAACTGCTGATAGGCCGAGAAGTCGAAGTGGCCGTGGCCGCAGAGGTTGAAGAGGATGGTCTTCGCTTCTCCTGCTTCCTTCGCTTCGAGCGCGAGGTCTATGGTGGCTTTGATCGCGTGCGTCACCTCGGGCGCAGGCACTATGCCCTCGGTTCTTGCGAAAGTAACCCCTGCCTCGAAGGTAGGATTCTGGGCGTAGGCTCGCGCCTCTACCAGCCCCTCGTGCACGAGCGCCGAGACTATCGGGGAGTCGCCGTGGTAGCGAAGTCCCCCTGCGTGGATGCCGCTCGGCACGAACGAGTGCCCCAGAGTGTACATCTTCATCATCGGGGTCGTCCCCGCGGTGTCGCCGAAGTCGTAGACGTAGCGGCCCTTGGTGAGCGTCGGGCAAGAGGCAGGCTCGACGGCCACGATGCGCGTGTCTCTGCCACCCTTCAGGTTCTCGCGGATGAAAGGGAAGGCGACGCCGCCGAAGTTCGAGCCGCCCCCGACACAGCCGATTACGACGTCAGGGTACTCGCCTGCGAGATCCATCTGCTGCAGCGCTTCCTGCCCGATAACCGTCTGGTGCAACAAGACGTGGTTCAGGACGCTCCCGAGGGAGTACTTGGCGTCCTCGTTCTTCACGGCGTCCTCGATCGCCTCGCTTATGGCGATGCCTAGAGACCCCGGTGAGTCAGGGTGTTCCCCTAAGATGTTGCGGCCCGCCTGCGTCAGGTCCGTCGGGCTCGCGTGGACCTCGGCGCCGTAGGTCTCCATCATGATGCGCCTGTACGGTTTCTGGTCGTAGCTGACGCGCACCATGTAGACCGTGCAATCCAGGCCCATCTGGCGGCAGGCGAACGCGAGAGAAGAGCCCCACTGGCCTGCACCCGTCTCCGTGGTCAGGCGCCTGACGCCTTCCTCTCGGTTGTAGTATGCCTGCGGGACGGCCGTGTTAGGCTTGTGGCTGCCCGTGGGAGAGCCGCCCTCGTACTTGTAGTAGATGTGGGCCGGGGTGTCGAGGAACTTTTCCAGGCGGCGGGCGCGGAAGAGCGGGGTCGGGCGCCAGAGGCTGTAAATCTCACGCACCTCTTCGGGGATAGGAACATAGGAGTCCGCCGTCACCTCCTGTTCGATGATCGCCTGCGGGAAGATCGGGGCGAACGCCTCAGGTCCTACGGGCTCTCTAGTAACCGGGTTCAGGGGCGGCTCAAGCTCGAAAGGCAGATCCGGTACCAGGTTGTACCAGCTCTCTGGGATGGCCGACTCGTCGAGGAGGAACTTCGTCCTTTGCATCTCGCACCTCCGATGTTCGCCTGTTTGCGATCAGACGTCAGCTTACAGCTTTTCACGGTGCCGGGTTGGAGATCCAGACGACGGACCTCCGACAAAAATGGCGCGCCGAAAGGCGCGCCATTGTACTGACCGTCGATGATAGCTAGCTTAGCGAAGCAGCACTACGGCGTCTCCGATGGGCCGCTCGCCTGTCGCGTCCGAGGGACGGGTCACGAGCTGCTCTCCCAGGGTCATCGTGGTCGAGCCCCCACCGTCGAGGTTGACGGCCTCCTGTGCGCCGAGAGAGTCCATGATGGCGGCTTCTTCTTTGAAGCTCGCGCCGACACTGTAGCCTGGCCTCCTGCCGTCCACGGCGACGAGGAGCAGTTCTCCGCCGTTCGTTACGCCAGCCAGCGTGCGCGGGTTGCGCCTGACGCCGAAGCGGTAGTAGAACTCGGGGTTCTCGGGGTAGACGAAGCCCTCGGCGTAGGCGGTGATGTCAGGGTTTCCGCTGCTCAGGAGACGTGGACCGCCATTGACGACGCCGGTACTGCCCGCGAGGGACGCGCCGCCGGTTGAGAAGCTGGTCTTTACCGTGACCCTCGCGCCGGGTCGTGCGTGGGCGCGGAGCCAGTCTGCGCCCTCGCCTGTGCCCGAGAGGACGGAGCCGTCCTGCGGTATCGGGCCGCCGCGGCTCTTGCGAAACTCCACCACTCTGCCTGAGGAGTCGAGGACGGCCTCGGCGCCCGTGCCTGGCTCCGTGTTCGTGCCGAAGATGGGGGTAAAGAGGATCACCTCGCTCGGGTCCGTGCAGGTGAAGTCGTGCTTGGGAAGCTCTGTGGGGGTGTCTCCGCCGTCTCCGCCGCATGCCCTGATGAGGCCGGGTTTGCGGTTGAGGCCGTCTACCTCGCGCGTTGCGCCGTCTGAGGAGGTTGCCGAGAGCGAATCCGAGATCGCGGCCACGTCGGCGCCCGCACCGTCGCCCTCTGGCAGGACGAGGTCCGTGCGACCGTCCACGGCCTCGCTCACAAGGTTGCCTTCGAGCATGGAGATGCCGGCAAGATCTCCCGGCGTGCCGTCTTCGGGGCCGATCACGAAGTACCCGCCGTTTATGGCAGCCAGCGAGTGAGTCCTGGCTGAGATCGAGGGGAGCGTCTCGCGATCGGGCACGATCTCTGTCGCCAATTCCGGTTGGAGTGTCCCGTCGTAGAGGTCCGGATCGATCTTCAGGACGTGGACTATCCACGGCCCCGTGGTCTCGCCGCCGTCCTCGCCTGTGTAGACTGTGCGGAGCCCCGTGTATCCCTTCGCTGTGAGCTCGGCACGGAGTGTGTCTGCCTCCGTCTGCGTGCCGAAGGAACCGACGCGCACCAGATATCCCAGGGATCCGCCCTGCGGGTCGTCCGGCGCGCGCTGCGTGACCTCGACGATCACGGGGTCGTAGCCGTCGGACCGGAGCCTGGCGGCGACCTCCTCGGCCGCGGCGCGGTCGGCCTTGAAGGCCACGTCAACTGTGTAGAAGTCCTTGTTCGATTGCTGGCCCCTGACGATGCGCGTGTATGTGACGCCTGGTGTGATCTGCTCTGTGGTCCTTGTCTCTTTCAAGCCCGGTTTGCCGAGCGGCAACTCGGAGGAGCTAGTCTGAGGCATGGCTGTCGCGGACGTGAGGCCGAGTGCGAGCAGCGACACTGAGATCAGGGCGTAGATTATGCTCCTGCGGAAG
>DASSJP010000616.1:0-5645 GCA_035691165.1 Rubrobacter sp. | reverse complement strand
TGCGCCACCGGCGCCCGACGCGCACCGAAGCGCGCAGCGGGCCTTCCTCCTCCACCTCGATGCTCTCGACCGCTTCCACCTCCTCGCCTTCCAGCTCGTAGTCCTCGTCCACGTCCCACGCATCCCACTCGCGCGGCTTGTCCACGTAGGCCATAAGACAGTTGCCCCGCCCATCCAGGACCTCGCGGTTAGCTTTCCGGTCATGGACGCGGTGCAGCGCGCCGTCGGCCCCGATCTCCACGCGGAGCAACTCGTTCTCCAGAACTACAGCCTCGCCCGAGATCTCAACCCTGACACCTGCCGGAAACTCCGGCGAGCCACCCTGGCGATCCAACCTGACCGTCGTCCAGCCGAGTCCAGGCACGCTGCGCGAGGGGTCGTGTACAAGCAGCCCGTCTGCTGTCCGCTGCGCAGGCAGGGGCTTGCCCTCCGCGTCCGTGACGCCGTTCGCTCCGTCAAGGGAGTCCTCCGGCAGAAGCACGGAAAAGGGTCGCGGCTTGATGCCTGCGTTTGCGACGAGCAGCGTCTCCCCCTGCGCCGTGCGCCCGCCGAGATAGCCCAGGGCAGCGTCGCGCAACCGCTCTGCTTCCGCGACGACATCTATAAGCTGTCTATGCGCGTCTTCGTAGACCTCGGAGATGGAGGAGCCTGGGAGGATGTCGTGGAACTGGTTGAGTAGCAAAGTCTTCCAGAGGCGGTCCAACTCCTGCGTTGGATACTCGGCGCCTTGGAGGGCGGCTGTTGCGGCGAACGCCTCGGCCTCGAGCAGCCTGTGTTCGGCCTCCCGGTTGAGCTTCTTGACGAGCCCCTGGGTGGTGAGCGTACCGCGGTGAAGCTCCAGGTAGAGCTCGCCTACCCACTTCGGGATGCCGACTTCCGGGAGGGATGCGAAGAGTTCGTCCACGCGGGCCATACGCAGGCGCGGCAGGGCGGGAAAGTCTGTCAGGCGGGCGTAGTTCTCGAGCATCTTCTCGCTCGGGCCACCGCCGCCGTCGCCCCAGCCGAAGGCGAAGAGGCTCTCCTGATGGTGACGCTTGCCGCCGAAGTTGTTCCAGACGCCGAGGAGGTCGAAGGGGATGATGTCGCCGTTGTAGTCAGAGCCGGGGTTGAGGATCGTATGCGCCGTGACGCTGCTGCCGTCTATCCCCTCCCATTCAAAGAGGTCGTACGGGAAGTCGTTGGTCTCGCTCCATTTCAGCTTCGCCGTGAAGAAGCCTAAGATACCGGCTCCACGCAGGAGTTGGGGGATACCTGGTGAGAAACCAAATGCGTCTGGTAGCCAGGCGACGGTGCAGCGGTGGCCGAACTTCTCCTCGAAGTAACGCTGGCCGAAGAGTAGCTGACGGACGAAGGACTCGCCGCCCGTCACCTGGCAGTCAGGCTCGCACCACGAGCCCCCGACAGGTTCCCAGCGTCCCTGGGCGACGCGGTCCTTCACCCGCTCGAAGAGATCCGGGTCGTCCTCCTCGATCCAGGCGTACAGCTGCGCCGAGGACTGGTTGAAGGTGAAGTCCTCGTAACGCTCCATGAGCCCGAGTACGCTCGCGAACGTCCTGCGTCCCTTCCGCCTGGTCTCGGCGAGCGGCCAGAGCCAGGCCAGATCTATGTGCGCGTGCCCTGTGAGGGCGAGCCCCCCGACAGGCGGGTACTCAGACTTGATCTCATCGAGCCGCGAGGCAAGGAGAGCGCGGGCCTTCTGCACTGCCCACCGCGCTTCCTCCGGCAGGGGCTGGGGGGGTGAGATCTCCGGCCTGCTCCACAACTCGCGGTCTAGCCGGTTCACGTCGAGCGCCTTCTCAGCGGCGAACGAAGGGATGCTGTATAGCCCGTTGCCGATCGGATTCTCGTAGCCCCTCAGGTACCTGGAGACGGTCGTGTCGCTATCTGAAGGCCAGTATGGCGCGAGCGAGGCCAGGGCGGCGTCGCAGGCGTCGAGCAGATGGGGCACCGCGTCGTGGTCGTCGAGCTTGTCGCAGGCCTCGGAGATCATAGACAGGTCCCGCTCCAGCGCGCGCACCTCCCTCTCGGGCACGACGAGCGCGGCGTGTGTGACCCTGGGCTCTGCGACGTTGGAGCCGAACAGCCCCTTCGAGACGACCTCGGCCTCGATCCCGACTCTCTCTCCACCTTCAGCCTCGTCCGATACAACGTAGCTGCGGTGGAAAGGATTAAGGCCGCCGCTCGAGCCGTTCGATAGGCGCACGAACCCCTCGCCGCCGAGCCACAACTCCAGCTCCACAGGCAACCCCGACCATTCCTCGGGAACCCGTGTTTCGGCGGAGAGCCAGACGGGGGTCTCTATCTTGGGCCAGAAGTCGCCGAGCTGGATCTTGCGCGGCTCATTACCGTCACCGGCAGCGAAACGCCATTCCTCGACCTGATGCTCGTAGGCGTTGCGCCAGAGGCGCAGCTCCTCGATGCGTCGGGCCTGGCGTTCGAGGCGGTGTCTGTCGCGGGTGTTCATCGATCTCCTTTTCGTATTTGGCGATAAGTATGGATCTTAGCGACTTTACCGTGCGTGTTCTTGCTCACCCTCTCCGATAGTCCCAACGCAGACGCGGCGGGTGGCCTTTATACTTGGACCAGGAGATATAGGGAAGGAGCATCTCATGAGTGAGAAGGTATACCGCAGCGAGCTTACACCTGTCAGCTTCCTCAGGCGCAGCGCCTACATGTTCCCCGAGAAGACCGCCGTCGTCTACGGCGAGCGCCGCTATACGTACGCCGAGCTTGAGGAGCGGGTCAACCGCCTCGCCTCGCGCCTGCGGGACTCGGGGCTGAAGAAGGGCGACAGGGTGGCTTTTCTCTGCCCCAACACGCCGCCGCACCTGGAGGCCCACTTTGCCGTTCCGGCGGCCGGGCTGGTGCTCGTCGCCATAAACACCCGCCTCGGCAAAGACGAGGTTACCTACATCGTCGAGCACTCAGGGGCGAAGTTGGTCTTCGTAGACGCCGAGCTGGAGAAGCTGCTCGCCGACGTGGATGCTGACCGGGTCCGCATCGACGACACTGGAGAGGAAGGAGATCCCTACGAGGACTATCTTGCGGAGGGCTCTCCCGAGCCCGTCGAGAGCGTGCTCGAGGATGAAGAGGAGACCATCTCCATCAACTACACATCGGGGACGACGGGCCGTCCGAAGGGCGTGATGTACACCCACCGCGGCGCCTATTTGAGTGCCCTCGGAAACGCCATCGAGATCGGGATGGGCTACGAGACGAAGTACCTGTGGACCCTCCCTATGTTCCACTGCAACGGGTGGACCTATCCGTGGGCCGTCACGTCCGTCTCGGGGACGCACGTCTGTCTCAGGAAGGTCGAGCCTCCGCGCATCTGGGAGCTCTTCGAGGACGAGGGGATCACACACTACTGCGCCGCCCCGACGGTCCAGATCGGGATAGTCAACGAGGACGCGGCCCACCCGCTCGACACGCCAGTAACAGCGGCTATCGCTGGCGCCGCCCCATCCCCCACCCTGCTTAGTGGGCTCCTCGAACAGAACATCCGTCCGATGCACATCTACGGCCTCACCGAGACCTACGGCCCGATGACGACGAGTGGCGTCCACCCAGAGTGGGAGGACCTGGAGATGGAGGAGCGGGCGCGGCTTATGGCGCGGCAGGGACAAGGGTATTGCACGGCTGACCTCGTGCGCGTCGTCGATGAGAACATGAACGACGTCGAGCGCGACGGGGAGACCATGGGTGAGATCGTGATGCACGGCAACATGGTCGCCAAGGGCTACTTCGAGAACGAGGAGGCCACGGAGGAAGCGTTCGAAGGCGGCTGGTACCACTCAGGTGACGTGGCCGTGTGGCATCCTGACGGGTACATCGAGATCAGGGACCGTAACAAGGACATCATCATCTCGGGCGGCGAGAACATCTCGACCATCGAGGTTGAGCAGGTGGTCGACCAGCATCCTGCCGTGATGGAGGCCGCCGTCGTCGCAATACCTGACGAGAAATGGGGCGAACGTCCCAAGGCTTTCGTAACCCTGAAGAAGGGTCAGGAGGCTACGGAGCAGGAGATCATAGACTTCTGCAAGGAGCACATCGCCCGCTTCAAGGCCCCCGCCGCCGTCGAGTTCACCGAGCTACCCAAGACCTCGACGGGCAAGGTCCAGAAGTTCGTCCTGCGTGACAAGGAGTGGGCTGGCCGCGAGAAGCAGGTCAACTAGGAGGCGAAGATGCTGGAGACCGAGAAGACCTACGAGCACATCCACTTCGAGCAGGACGGGCGGATCGCCTACGTGACCATGAACCGTCCTAACAAGCGCAATGCCCTCTCGCTCGACCACATGACGGAGCTCATCTCCTGCTTCAAGGAGATAGGAGAGCGTAGAGACGCATCGGTCGTCATCCTGCGCGGCGAGGGCCCAGCCTTCAGCGCGGGCCACGATCTCTCTGAGATGGTCGGGCGGGATCCCGCGTTCTACCGCCACCTCTTCGACGTCTGCTGCCACCTCATGGAGACTATCCAGGAGATACCACAGCCTGTGATCGCGCAGGTTCACGCGACGGCGACCGCCGCAGGCTGCCAGCTCGCCGCCACCTGCGACCTCGTGGTAGCTTCGGAGGAAGCCCGCTTCGCCACGCCCGGCGTCAAGATAGGACTGTTCTGCTCCACCCCGATGGTCGCCCTCTCTCGCGCCGTCGGCCAGAAGAAGTCGATGGAGATGCTCCTCACAGGCGACTTCATCTCCGCCGAAGAAGCCCTCGCGGAAGGTCTCGCGAACAGGGTTGTCGCGCCTGAGGACCTGGAGAGTGAAACGCGGGCGTTGGCGGAGAAGATAGTAGAGGCGAGCCCGCTCGTCGTCGGGGTTGGCAAGCAGGCTTTCTACCGCCAGCTCGAGATGCCCGTCGAGCAGGCGTATGCCTACACCAGGGAAGTCATGTCCTTCAACGCGACCTTCGCAGACGCCCAGGAGGGCATGTGCGCCTTCCTCGAGAAGCGCAAGCCGGAATGGAAGGGCAAATAGCGGTAAGCTGAACTCACGACTTCCTGCTATACATAAGGCGGTTATAGTGAACAAACGGGACAAGCAGCAGTTACTAAAGCAAGTTGCCTCCATCGCTGAGAAGGCGTACCGTAGGGGTTTTCAGCATGGACACTTAGCTGCATCTGGACAGATGGGGACAACAGCTCCGAGCGAGAGAGAAGTGACCCACTGGCGTTTCGCCAAACATAGCAAGACACATTCTGTCTGCCCACCTGGAACTGTGTACGTTGGAAAGAGAGACAAGCTCTTAGATAGGCTTGAGTGGGAGTTGGAAGACCAAGATATGATCAGAGAGTTGCTCACGGAGCCTAAGCCATCTGTCTAGCTCAGAGAACGCAATAAGATCCTGTTGATGTAGAACTAGAGAATAGACATGACTGACACGGTTACCCGTCCCGTAGAGAAGAAAGAGCAGAAGACACAGGGGCTGCCGCCTTATAACGTGGTCTTGCTCGACGATGACGATCACAGCTACGAGTATGTGATCCTCATGCTCAAGAGGATCTTCGGCCATCCTGTGGAGAAGGGTTACGAGATGGCGCTCGAAGTCGACGCCACGGGGCGGGTGATCGTCGCGACCACGAACCTGGAGCAGGCCGAGTTGAAGCGCGACCAGATCCAGAGCTTCGGTCCAGACCCGCTCAT
>DASSJP010000615.1:0-3573 GCA_035691165.1 Rubrobacter sp. | reverse complement strand
TTTCCTCAGGAATTGCGCGTAGTCCAGCGCGTTCTTCGTAATCCCGGCGAGCGTCCCGTGGTAGGCTTCAGTGCTTATGAGCAGCGCGTCGGCTTCGCGTATGGCTTCGATCAGGCGCCGCACGTTGTCCCCATACTCATCCAGGGGCTTTCGCGGCTCGTACATGGGCAGTTTTAGCTCGTTCAGGTCTAGCAACTCGACCTCGGCCCCAGCGTCCTCAGACGCCGCGAGCGCCCTGCGAAGCGCACCGAGGCTGGTCGAGCCCTCGCGCAAAGTGCCGCCAATACCAACGACCTTCAAACGTCTGTCTCCAAATGCCACTCTCATCATCTCCAAAAAATGCAATATCGAAAGATCTTACAACCCGGCCCCGAATTCGGGGTCGAGGTTCTTCCTTACCCTGATGAGCAGATTGCGAAAGCTCCGCCGCTCGGCCTTGTTCAGACCGGCGAGCGTAATCTCCTCGACCTTCTCCCAACAGCGGGCTACTGGCTCTTCGAGGGAACGCCCTTCGTCCGTGAGGTGGATGCGGAAGCTGCGTGCGTCGGAAGGGTCGGGTCTGCGCTCGACGAGGCCGCAGCCCTCGAGCCTGCGCAGCATCTTGGTGACGGTCGGAGGCTCGACGCCGAGGCGGACGGCGAGCTCCCCGCCGCGCAGACCGTCATCCTGCCAGAGCTCAACGAGGACCATCTCCTGGCCGACATGCAGACCGTACTCGGCCAGTAGCGCCCCGACGCTCGCCCTGTGCGCCTTGCAGACCTTCGCCAGAGTGAAGCCCGTTTTCTCCTTGATGGGGTGTTCACGGACCGTACCCGGCATCAGTTGACCGATCTGCTGTTGGCCGTGAAGGCGTCGGAATCCAGACCCCATTCGACGACGCGCTGGGGGAAGATACGGATCAACTCCTCAGAGAAGCCCTCCATGACCTCCGTTCCACCCTCCGAAAAGATCTCGGCTCGGCCCCTGACCTCGATCCCACGCGGCCGCCAGGGCGGGAGCACGTCGTCTACCACGAACGCAGCCTTCCCCGTCTTTCCGGCATCCCGATATTTCTTGCTACCGGCGAGGTTGTGTCCGCCGATGTCCACACTGTCGTGCTCGGGGTTATACCTGAACCCGACAGGCACGACGTGCGGCCTGCCCTCCGCATCGACCGTCGCCAGGCGACCCAGCCGTTGCTCTTTCATGTACTCGATCTCTTTCTCAGTGAACGCGCTCATGCGCTCGTCCCCTTCCGGGCCGTCAGCCGCTCGTAGTTTTTCCGGAAGAGTCCCAGGGCCCCGGCCACGTCCTCCTCACCCCTGATGCGGTAGCTGACCCACCCGGTCTTCGGCAATACGTGATGAAGCTGCGCCTCCCCGGACTCGACAAGCTCCTTCCTTATCCTTACCGGGAATGGAAGATCAGCCAGCCTGTCGCCGTGCAGGTGCCCGATCTCATGCCCGTTCACCCGAAACTCGATTCCACCAAACCGGTGTACCCTCTCTTCGACCCCAGGCCATCCCCCTACCTCACACTCGATGGTCTCCCTGATGCTCGTCATGCCTTCTCCTATCTCACCGATTTACTTAGCCGGCTAAGTAAATACTACTGCCAACCCGAACTATGTCAAGGTCCATAGTCCGGACGTCCGCATGCCATGATGATGCGGGGAAGGGGCTATTGGCGCACCGGAGGAAGTACTGGCCCACTAATGGAGGACGAGGAGGAGTGCTGAGACGGAGACGATAGAGACTGCTGTGGATATGAGGATGGCGCTCGAGGTACGGATGACGTAGACGTCGTACTGGCGGGCGACGATAAAGACGTTGGCTGCGATGGGGAGGGATGCGCCGAGCAGGGCCGCGGTGGCCCAGAGGGGATCGACTTCAAAGAGTTGTGTAGTCGTGAACCAGAGGGCTGTGGGGTGGACGGAGAGCTTCATGAACGTCATATATGAGACCTCGGCCGTGCCGCCTGCGACGGGGCGTCCTGCCAGGGTGGCGCCGAGGGCGAAGAGGGCGCATGGGCCTGCTGTGTCGCCGAGGAGGTTCAGGAAATTCGTCAGGGGTACAGGTGGGGTGAGGTCAGCGGCGGAGACGGCCAGGCCTGCGAAGATGGAGAGGATCAGGGGGTTCCGCGTCAGGGCTGCGAGGGTGGTTAGAGCCGTGTGGGCGGGGCCTTCTGCGCGGCCTTTCGACGACTCGATGATCATGATACCGAGGGGGATCATCAGTATTCCGTCGAGGGTGAGCCCGACCACTATCGGGACGGCGGCCTCTCTTCCGAAGACAGCGGAGATCAAGGGTATCCCCATGTAGCCCGTGTTGGCTAGCACGGCCGCGAGCCCGAGCACCGCAGACTCGGCGCGTCCGATCTCGAACAGCTTGCGTCCTGCGAGCGCGGCCAGAGAGAATACGGCGAGGCTCGCTGTCACGTACGCCCCGATAAACGGGCCGTTCAGGACTTCTCCGATCGGCGAGGAGGACATCAGGCCGAACAGAAAGGCGGGCAGGGCGAAGTAGAAGACGAACGTGTTCACGCCTGCGGCGGCGGTCTCGTCGAGTAGCTTCAGGCGTCCCGCGCCGTAGCCGCAGAAGATCAGGGCGAAAAAAGGTAGCGCTGTGTTGAGAATAGATTGCATTGAGGTTTCAGGTATCAGGTTTCACGACATCATCTGGAGATTACTGGGGCCGGCGCTTACGTTACCAGACCTCGTGGCCCGGGGCTGACGGCTACCTCGTGACCCTGATCCCCGGCGGCTCGACCACCTCGCCGATCACGTCACCCGAAGCGCCATGCTTCTCAAGAGAATCGACAAAGATCTCCGTCCGCTCCTCCGGTACGGCCACGAGCAAACCTCCGCTGGTCTGTGGATCGTACAGCGGCAGCAGGTCGTTCTGGTCCACGCCGTCAGTCGTGACGCGGCCCTCCAGATACTCTCTGTTGCTCTTCAATCCGCCAGGGTAGACGCCATCGTTCGCAAGCGGCACTGCCCGCTCCCAGACCGGAACCTCGCTGCGTTGCACGACGGCGCCCACGCCGGAGGCTTCAAGCATCTCTGAGAGATGGCCGAGGAGACCGTAACCCGTCACATCCGTGGCTGCGGAGGGGATGACCTCTCGCATCGCGTCGCGGGCCGCCTCGTTCAGGAGGGAGGCTGTCTGTACGGCGTCTTCGATCTCCTCCTCCGAGACTATGTCCCGTTTGAGCGCCGTGGTGAGGATGCCGAGGCCGAGGGGCTTCGTGAGGACCAGCGCATCTCCTGGCTTCGCCCCGGCGTTGCGCACGACAAGATCTTCTTCCACGAAACCCGTCACGGAGAGGCCGTACTTCGGCTCTTCGTCCTGGACGGAGTGGCCTCCGCAGAGCTTCGCGCCTGCCTCTTCGATCTTCGACATTCCTCCGGCCAGGATCTCACGCAGGATCCCGAGTTCGAGCGAGCATGGGAAGGCGACGAGGTTCATCGCCGTCAATGGGTAGCCACCCATCGCGTACACGTCGGAGAAAGCGTTGGCAGCGGCGATCTGGCCGAAACGGTAAGGGTCGTCCACTATGGGCGTGAAGAAGTCTGCGGTCTGCAAGAGCAGGCCG
>DASSJP010000614.1:0-4494 GCA_035691165.1 Rubrobacter sp. | reverse complement strand
CGCAAAACGCAGGTATAGAGATTGAGCATGAGGATGCAAAGGCTTGGTTAGAAGCGGCAATGTTAGCAGAGATTGACGCTGTTCTGAACGTCACTGTCAAGGTACGTGTACCGGTCGATATCGATGCCAGGATCGCGAGGAGTCGCGTAGTAGGAGGCTAGGGTCGAATCTTCGTTAATGCGGCTCCTTCTACCAGTCGTTATGCTCGATATTGGGTTAGGAATCCTCTCCGCAAGCGGATGCCCTAAAGCCTGACATTCTATAGAAACAGACGAGGAGCATTCTTGCATCGGTCTCCGATTCATCGGCAATTCATCGGCGATTCATCGCGATGTGCTCCAATCTTGTAGGAGAAGAGCCAAATAGAGTGTGAGAAGCTCTCCGGGCGCATCTGTAAGGAGCAGACGAATGATGCGGAAGATCTACAAGCACCTCCTGTTGTTCACATTGCTGAGCTTGGTCGCAAGTGTTGGCATGACGACGAGCCAGGCCGAGAGGGGCCTGGCCCAGACGGCGGATCCAAGGCCAAACATACTTTTCATACTCGCCGACGACATGCGGGCCTCGGACGTCGACAAGGTCGTCAACGGGCAGCCCGTCATGCCGAATACGCAGAACCTTCTGGCCGACCAGGGCGTGGTATTCGAGAAACCGTGGGTGACGCGCTCGCTGTGCTGCCCTTCGAGGGCTACAATCTTCCGGGGCCAGTACCCCCACAACCACCACGTGTGGGTCAACGTCCCGCCATCTGGAGGCTTCTGGAATTTCTACGATCAGGGGCTCGAGAACTCCACCGTGGCAACCTGGCTCGACGACGCAGGATACGACACCGTCCTTATAGGCAAGTACCTCAACCGCTACGGCCTGGACCGCAACGGCAACTACGACCCGACCACATACAAGCCACCGGGCTGGGACGAGTGGTACGCCTGGGAGGGAGACTACAACAGCGACACCACGTACGAAATCAACGAGAACAGGACAATAGTCACCTACCTCCGCTCGGACTTACACGATACAGACCTTCACGCCCAGACCGCGCAGAACTACATTAGGAGAACGGCGGGAGGGGCGCCCTTCTTCATGCACCTATCGCCAAACGTCCCCCATTTCCCCTCCTACTACGCCCCGCGCCACGCGAGCATGTTCACCAACACCGCCCTGCCGAAGCCAACCTCCTTCAACGAGGCTGACGTATCGGACAAGCCGGCCTGGGTGCGCAACAAGCCGCTACTGACCTCCGCTGAGATCTCCGACATGACGAAGTTCTACCGCGATCGGCTCAGGGCCCTGCAGTCGCTAGATGACATGGTTGGCACGCTGGTTCGAGCCTTGCAGGATACAGATCAGCTCTCGAACACCTACATAGTCTTCACATCAGACAACGGCATCTATCTCGGTGAGCACCGCCTCGAAGCGAAGGCCGCTGCCTACAACGCAGCTCCCCGCATTCCGCTAATAATCCGTGGTCCGGGCGTGCCCCAGGGGGTGAGCCGTTCCCAGATGGCGCTCAACAATGACTTCGCTCCGACCATAGCCTCCTGGGCCGGGGTGACACCGCCAGAGTTCGTGGACGGTCGCTCGCTCAAGCCTCTACTTACCTCAAGCCCACCGACCTCATGGAGGAGCGCCTTCCTCGTCGAGCACAGGCGAACACCGGAGGAGTTTGCATACGTGCGAGCCATCCCCAACTACTCATCGATAAGGACCTCAAGGTACAACTACGTCGAGTATGACAATGTGGCCAAAGAGCGGGAGCTCTACGACCTGGACGAGGATCCGACCGAGCTTACCAACATCTACAAGAGCGCCTCCCCCGCGCTTATCTCCGACCTGGACGCGAGGCTTGAGGCGCTCAAGACTTGCTCCGGCTTGGGGTGTCGCCAGGTCGAATGGAATGACTTCACGCCGCCAGCTCTCAACCTTCCAGCTGATATGACCGAGGAGGCTACAAGCGCTGATGGGGCGGTTGTGACCTTCAGCGCTACCGCCACCGACGAAGATATGACCAACGTCGAAGTTACCTGCACGCCACCCTCAGGCGGCATCTTCGCTATAGGCGAGACCACGGTAACCTGCTTGGCCAGGGATATTCCCGGCAACAACGCGCTAGGCAGCTTCAAAGTCACGGTCCGAGACACGACGCCGCCCACCATACTCGGCGTGCCTTCTGAGATAACAGAGGAGGCTACGGGACCAAACGGCGCCAGGGTCATCTGGCAGCTGCCTACAGCTAAAGACGCCATCGACGGAAGCTTGGATGTGCACTGTACTTCCGACTCGGGGCTAACCTCAGGAGACACTTTCCCACTCGGAACCACCCGAGTCATTTGCGAGACAACAGATCAGGCGGGAAACAAGGCTATCGAGTCCTTCGAGGTGAAAGTCAGTGACACCACGCCTCCGGAGATCGTTGGCGTACCCGATGATATGACTATTACGGCCAGCAGCGCTCAAGGAGCCACCGTCACCTACGATGTTCCCAAGGCAACCGACGCTGTGGACGGAGCCAGACTGGTGCGGTGTACGCCCGACTCGGGTAGCATCTTCCCGCTGGGGATCACTACAGTGACCTGCACGGCAACCGATAGCCGTGGCAACGCGGCCACCGCGAGCTTCAACGTGAGCATTACCTACGCCTGGACTGGGGTGCTCAAGCCCCTCAACGCGGACGGAACCTCGATCTTTAAGCTCGGATCTACCGTGCCCGTCAAGTTCAGGTTTACAGGAGACAGCGCAGATATTACCAACGCTGTAGCCAGGCTCTACGTAGCCAGGGTTAGCCACGGCGTGGCGGGGGAAGAGGTCGAGGCTGTCTCCGCGGCTTCTGCTATCGAGGGCAACCAATTCCGCTACGATCCCACAAGTGAGCAGTACATCTTCAACTGGAGCACCAGGGCACTTGAGATGGGCACTTACCGCCTCAGGATAGAGCTAGGTGACCAGACGACCAACACGGTGCTGGTCTCGCTAAGGTAGTGGCGTAAAGGACGGTGCCTGGCGCAAGAAACGATCCTACGCCGACATCCGGGCACGCTTCAGGTGCCAGGGCCGCCGCTTCTCCGAAAGCGTAAACGTGATCAGGGAAGACCGGGACGCTGGCTGATCCGTCGGCCGGGGCCCCGGCGAAGAATAAACGCTGCTTGAAAGGATGCCCCTGGCGAAAGCCGCCTACCGGCCTTGTTTCCCGGCCCTAGCTTCGCGCACCATCCGACGCAGTTCGGGTATGATACTCATATCAGCCCGCTCGAGCAGCCGCAGATCTTCGTCGAGGTCCCGTGACGCAAGCCCCGTTCGGTGTAGCCTGAGCAAGAAGACGCCCAGGGTGTCGGTCAGCCGCACACCTGTCCGCCGAGCGTAGTTCCTCGCTTGCTTGTCGTCGAGTACAACGAGCGCCGAGAGTTCCAGTGCGATAGCTTGCTTCTCGCCCTTACCTCCGGTCATCTCACCTTCGACTCTTCGCAAGGTCTCAGCCCTGGGCGTCCGCTGCTCGGTTACTTCTCTTCCGGAAGCCCGCTACCGGGCTCTCAGGGTAACGCAACGAGTTCCTCGATCACGGCCGGGGGCATTAGTATCAGATGGAGTTCGGGCAAGCGCGCAGCATAGCCAAGCACGTCGAAGAAGATGAGAGGACTTGCGTCGAATACGGCCGGTCCCTTCTCCGAAGGCGGCGTGGAAGGAGTCATACAGGAGCGAGCGGACGGTGATCCGTCACGGCCTCAAGAAGAAGCGTACCTCAGGTCGTCGGCCACGTCCTCCTCGGAGAGATCCGGATAGGGAAGTCCATGCCCCGTGTACCAACGTATCGCGGAGATCCGGCCCCCAAGATCCAGTATTTCTCCAGCACGTGCCACGCTCATCTTTCCCTCGCTCACCAGGAGCAGCAAGACGCCTTCGATCACCTCGCGCTCGGGCTCAGGCTACCAGACCCCTACATCCGAGACACCGTCGCGTTGCAGTACGGTTGCAGCAAACAGCCCCCGACCCGAAAATCGGAGGCTTCTCGTTTTCCGCCATTTGCAGGTATTTCTTGGTGGGCGATGCTGGGCTCGAACCAGCGACCTCTGCCGTGTGAAGGCAGCGCTCTCCCGCTGAGCTAATCGCCCCTTAAAGCGGTGAATATATCATTGTTGGGGGCTTGTGTTAAGTTCGTTCGGAGGTGAAGTTCGCCATCGGATATAATGCTCGCTTCGACGGTAAACAGGGGATGGGTGATCTTATGACGGAACGAAGCGGAGCCGGAGCGACGGAGGAATTGGACCGGGTGCTGGCCGACCTCAAGGCTCTTTCGGAGGACATCGAGTCGTGTGCGGTTCTGTCTGGAGCGCGGGAGCTTGTCTCCTCCTCGCACGGTCCTGGCGTTGACAGGGAGCGTGTCGGCGCGATGCTCGCAGCGCTAGTGAACCTCTCGGAGAGGGTGGCGCGGGAGAACGGGAAGGACCACACCTCCCAACTGAGAATAGATACGGACGAGGGACACCTGCTGTTGGTACG
>DASSJP010000613.1:0-3501 GCA_035691165.1 Rubrobacter sp. | reverse complement strand
TCTATGTCGTAGAGCCTGTAGCGCAGGATGGCTATGCTCATAGAGATAGGGATGGCTGGTGTCACGGCTATGTTCGGTGCAAACCCCACCCGCTCGAACCAGAGGGGTGTGTATATCGTTTCGGGGATCATGTATGCAAGGGTGATACCGCATATGGTTGCAGCAGCTGCGTAAGCGAACCATTTGATCTGCTGGCGCTCCTTCCCTACGGCACGACGCAGTCGCACAAATAGCGATGAAGCTACCGCGACGTACAGAAGAGGAAGCATGGACATAACCAAATCGTAGACGTCGGAAAAGCCCTCTATGCCGAGTGGATTAGGGATCGGGCCGAGACCAACGTTCGCTCCAATCGAGAACGCAGAGGAGATCACTCCCACTATAACGAAACCCACGGTCAGCCACGCCAACCACTTCCAGCGGTCGCTCGGCAGCCGTCCGGTGGGAAACAAAAGGAATGAGAACACCTGAAGGCCGATGATGATGGGCAGGAGCCAGGAAGCGATCCAGGCCAGCGCTTCACCCGCCGGGAGCGAGTCGGGTTGTGCAAGTCGGGCATAGATGGCGTATTGGCCACTTCAGTGGCCAATGCTAAAAGACACCGTACAGGTACAAGAGCCAGCCGACGGGGTTTGCGGAACGACGCGAGGCAATCAACGCGCCAACTGGCGCATAGCTTAGCGTACCAAGGGTATTCTCGAGCCAGTAGTCGTAGATGTAAGTGTTCGGCTGAGAGAGGTTCATTGCCAGGAGAAGGAGACTTAGCGCCGTCAGGGCCGGGGCGATTGCACACAACGACCAGGCGAGTCCAGAGGCGACGCGGCTACTTAGCCCACAGGCCCTACGCTCCTGTTCCCTCGCCTCTTCTGTCATAACACCACTCTAAAAGGCCACTGTCTCCCAGACGTTACGGCGAACGTTACGAAGTCGAGTGGTGAGCGAACTTCCGGGACAGCGCCAAGGTTCCTCCAGAACAGCGGCGACGAGGAATTAGAACCTCGCCGCTCCCTCCAGGCTCCGGAGGAGGTCTCTAAGAGATGAGCCCTTTCTCCAGCAGCGGCTGCACTTCCTCGCTCGGCAGCGGCCTGGCCAGGTAATTGCCCTGAACCAGGTCGCAGCCCATGCTCCTGAGATTCTCTAACTGCTCGGCGCTCTCGACTCCCTCTCCTACGGCTTCCAGCCCCAGCGAGTGGGCTAGCGAGATTATCGCCTCCACGATGATCGCCGCCCTGGGGTCTTCCCCGAGGCCCCACACAAACGACTTATCGATCTTTACGAAGTCCACGGGCAGCCGCATCAGGTAGGAGAGGGAAGAATACTCGCTGCCGAAGTCGTCTACTGCAAACCTGACCCCCAAGTCCCTCAACTCCTTAAGCAGGGTCATGCCCGTCTGCATATCATTCACCACAGCGCCCTCGGTGATCTCAAGGGCGAGGCTTCTCGCCTCGATCCCGCTCTCCCCGAGCGCCGTGTCCACGTCATGGAGTAGATCCGGATACCGGAGTTGGCCAGCGGAGACGTTCACGCAGGCGACGAGGGGTGGGGCCATGGGGTATAGATCCTGCCACTCCTTTACCTGGCGGCATGCCTCGTTCAGGACCCACCTCCCGATGGGAATGATCAGGCCCGTCTCCTCGGCCAGCGGGATGAACTCCTCTGGCATCAGGAGGCCCCTTTGGGGATGCTGCCAACGCAGGAGGGCCTCGACCTCGGCGAATGCGTCCTCATCCTTGAAACGAACTATGGGTTGGTAGAACAGGCGGAACTCTTGCTGCTCTATGGCACCCCTCAGGTCGTTCTCAAGGCCCAGTCTGCTCATGACCAGCTCGTGCATGGGTGGGTCGAACACCCGGTAGCCGGAGGCAACCCCCTCCTTGGCCCGGTACATGGCCGTGTCGGCGTCCCTGAGCAGATCCTTTGAGGACTTCGCGCGGGAAGTGCTCAGGGCAATGCCGATGCTGCCCCTGAGGAAGAGTTCCCTGCCGTCCAAGACGAACCGTCCTCGCAGTTCCTCGGTGATCCGCTCGGCTACCCGTACCGCTTCGTCGGGGCTTTCGATATCCTCAAGTAGCACCATGAACTCATCCCCGCCGAAGCGGGCCAGAGTGTCTGCCGGGCGCAGGCAACCCTTGAGGCGCTCGCTCAAGGCTACCAGGAGCCTGTCGCCGACCTCGTGCCCCAAAGAATCGTTTATTGCCTTGAAGTTGTCCAGGTCCATGAAGAGGATGGCTACCTTGCGACCCTTCATGTGCTTGAGGGCCTGCCCGAGGCGGTCCATGAAAAGGTGGCGGTTTGGTAGCCTGGTGAGCTGGTCGTGGAAGGCCTGGTAAGTGAGTTCTTCTTCGAGAGCCTTGCGCTCTGTGATGTCGGTGATCTTGCTGACGTACAGCTCCTTACCCGAGCGAGTGACCCTTGCTGCATCAGCCGTCACCGTGACGATCTCGCCGTTCTTCTTCCGGTGACGGCGTTCACGGATGAACACTCGACCCTGCTTGTGCGCTATCTCGAGATTTCTTAACTGATCATCTTGTTCTTCTGGGAGGGTGATGTCGGAGGCGTTGATCCGTCTGAATTCTTCACGACTGTATCCGTAAAACTGGCAGGCGTAAGGATTGACATCAACGAAGTTTAGATCCCTATCGAGGAGGAAGATGGGATGCTGTGCGTTTTCGTAGAGAGCCCGGAAGAATTCCTCCGAGGACATTAGAGCTTCCTCGGCCCGTACCCGTTCGGTGACGTCCCTGGCAATGCCCTCGATGGCTACCAGCTCACCTGCCTCATCATGGATGGGCTTGTTGCGCTGCTCGGTCCAGACTACTCTCCCATCCTTGCGAATCCAGCGGATGACGGAGGGAGCTTCAGGGTGGTGCAATGTCTCATCGAGGAGATGTCTGTCGTCGGGGTGTGCGATCTTGTAGCCCAGTTCGGGGTCGGCGTAGTACTCCTCGGGGGTGTAGCCGGTTATGGCGGTAGATGAAGGGCTCACGTACTCGAAGCCGGGTGCGGGCTTGAAGCGGTAGAGAGCGATGAGGTCTTGAGCGTTCTCGGCCAGGAGCCTGAAGCGCTCCTCGCTACGACGCAGCTCCTCTGTCTGCTTGATCTCGGTGATGTCCGTAGAGATGCCGATGATGGCCATCAGATTGCCCCGCTCATCGTGCACGGGGGCGTCTGTGACCAGGGCAGGGAAGGTGGTGCCGTCCTTGCGGCGCACCTCGACCTCCCCCGACCAACTCCTCCCGGCCAGAATCTCGGCCATGATTTCCTCTGCTCGCTCCACCATCTCTTCGGAGGGCGTAACTTCCATAATGGAGAGGCCAATCACCTCCTCTGCTGACCAGCCGTAGAGTTCTTCTGCCGCCCGGTTCCAGTAGAGGACTTTCCCTTGAGGATCGGTGGCTATGATGGCCTGGCCAACCGTATCGAGCAGCTTGGCCTGGAAGCGACCCTCTTTCTCGGCCCGTTTGCGCTCAGTAATGTCTTCAGCATGATGGATAACCAAAT
>DASSJP010000612.1:0-9453 GCA_035691165.1 Rubrobacter sp. | reverse complement strand
GCCTGCCATGGTCGGTTCGGCTTCGGCGGCGGCCTCTTCCTGGGGTATCGCGCCGCCGGAGATGGCGACGATGCCGTTCTCGATGGAGGAGATCTCACCCCCCACGCTCGCCCAGACACCCACGGAAAAGCCCTCATCGACAGGCTCTCCTATCTTCTGCTCGTACTCAACCTCGTCGCCCTCGGAGACGAGCGGCGTGGCCGGTTTCAACAATCCGCCGCCCAGGGGCAGGTTCACGCCAGAGACCTTGCCAACCAGAGAGACGATGCCCTCTTCGGGGGGATCTGTCTCTATATCGGCAAACTCCTTACCCTGCCGGCCACGGGGGATCAAGAAGAGGGAGTTGGTCATCCGCCGCACGTATGCGTCGCCCGTCCCGAGCTCCTCGATAGCCACATCGTGCAGGTACGGCCCACCGTCAAGCACCGTCAGGTGGCCGGAGTTCTCGAAGTCGAGGCCCGCGATCCCCAGTACTTCGCTCACCGATGCCCCTATCGGCGTCTCGTAGACCTTTATGTCGATCTCCTCGCCGTAGACGGTGAAGAACTTCGTGGTGAGGGGCTTGCCCAGGAAGAGCGCATTGTAGATGTTGAGCAGGGTCTCCGAGTTGTTGACGAGCTTGCCGACGTCCGGCGGCATCCCGGGGCGTCTCATGCCGTCGGGGGTGTCGAGGAACCTTGGCACCCTCGCTTCCGTGGCGTGCTTGACTAGGGTCTTCTCCTCGCCAAGGGCGTACGTGTTAGGCACGTAGCGAATATCGAAGACGCCTTCATCGGCGTGCTCGGCGTAATCGGCGAACCACTCCCTGTCCTTCTCGTGGACGCACAGGGAGATCTGCTCGAAGCCGAAGATAGTCTTCATTGCGTCGAAAAGCTGGAGGAACTCCTCCAGGTACACTTTGTGTAAGAGCTTGTCCCCCCAGTAGCCTGGCTCGCTCTCGGTGGCGTTGACCAGCAGGTGCGGCAGGGGGGACTTGTACTTGAAGTAGGTCGGGAAACCGCCGCCCCCGGCGCCGACGATTCCGGCATGGCGTATGATCTCCACGGCCTCCTCGACGCTCAAGTCCTTGACTTCTTCGAGGCTGCGCTGCTCTATCTCGGCCATGATCCCCCGCCCTAGAGAGTTGTCCGGCTAATTTACTTCGACGCCAGGCGCGATGTTCGAGTAGTCGAGCTCGGCGGCCTTGCTCACGTAGTGCTGCATGTCTTCTGGGACCTCGTCGCCTGGGTAGATCGCCTCCACCGGGCATAAGGGCATGCACATAGAGCAGTCGATGCACTCCTCGGGGTTGATCACGAATTGGTCGCCGGCGTCGTAGATGCAGTCTACCGGGCACGCCCCCACGCAAGCCGTGTTCTTCGTGCCGATACACGCTTCGGTTATTACGTAGGCCACGCCGATCCCCCTTTGCTAGTGCCATATCACCCCCAGAGCAGTCTAACGAATGCGGAAACATTGTCAACAGAAGGGATAACCGTCCGTAAACGGGCATGGCGATGATCGCGGAGTTCGTCCAGATCGTCGGACGTAACGGCAAGAGGCTCCGTCCCCAAGGGGCGACGTCCCAAGGTCTGCATGGGCAAGAAGCTGATAGCTGACGACTGAAAGCTGATAGCGGCCGGCAAGGTCGGCCCCATTATTCGCCGTTTGCTACCGTTAGTAGCTTCTTGAAAGTTGCTGCTCGCGAGGGTATATTGCGACTAGTTATCGGGTAGAAAGGCTCGGTTTGACGCTAGGTCTGCTGCAACAAGAAGCTTCCTACGGGATGGTATACCTGTATGCGGGGATCTTCATGTTGCTGGTTACAGGTTTCGTCGCGACCACGCTGGTATTGGCGCGTCTGATCTCTCCCGGCAGGAAGTCTAGCGCCAAGTCCCAGAACTACGAGACGGGTGAGATGACGGTTACCGACCCCTGGCGGCCCTTCCCTGTCCGCTACTACGTCTTCGCCCTGCTCTTCCTGGTCTTCGATGTCGAGGCGGCCTTCCTCTATCCCTGGGCCGTCATCTACAAGAGTCTCGGCGTGTACGGTTTCGTCGAGATGGTTATCTTCGTCTTGATCCTGGCCGTGGGCCTGGTCTACGCCTGGAAGAAGGGGGCCCTCAAATGGGTGTGATGCAGCAGTTCAACGAGCCCAACCTCATAACCACGAGCACGGACAAGCTATTCAACTGGGCCCGCAAGAACTCGCTTTGGCCGCTGCAGTTCGGCCTGGCGTGTTGCGCGATAGAGATGATGTCCACGGGCATGGCCCACAACGACCTCGACCGCTTCGGCGCCGGGTTCTTCGCCGCCTCGCCGCGGCAGGCGGACGTTATGATCGTCTCCGGCACCGTCTCGACCAAGATGGCCGAGAGGATGACAAGGCTCTACGAGCAGATGCCCGAGCCCAAGTGGGTCATAGCGATGGGTGCATGCGCGATCTCCGGCGGCCCCTTCCTCGACGGCTACTCCGTACTCATGGGGGCTGACAGGGTCATACCCGTAGACGTTTACGTACCAGGATGCCCGCCGCGTCCGGAGGCGCTCATCTTCGGGATCATGACGCTACAGAAGAAGATAGAGCGCGACCAGCAGGTCGGCTACGAAAGGCCGCGTCCCGCGCTCGTCAATGAGGACGGCACGATCAACGAGTACCTGCCCGAGCGGGAGTACCAGGGTATCGCCGAGGGCAAGGCGCCGCGCCTCGAAGGCATCAGGCCGCTCAAGCGCACCTACGTCTTCGAGCGAGAGGGCATGCCGCCGGCCTCCCAGACAGACGTCGGATGGGTCCCACTGGAAGTAAAGAAGAAGCTGAAGGAAGAGGCGAAGGCCAGGAAGGCCGCAGAGCAAAAGGAGAACGCGTAGGTGGCGCTCATGTTGCCGGAGGGGGATCTCCAGACGCGACTGAAGCGCTACCAGGATGGTCTCGGCAACCGTCACGGCCTCGAGGAGTCGGAGATCGTTGGCGACGTGGTGCGGGTCGTGGCCAGTCCGGGAGACGTGCCAGCTGTGCTTGCAACCGCGCGCGAAACGCTCGGTATATTGCACCTCTCCTTCATCACCGTCGTTGACAGGCAAGGCTTCTTCGAGTTGACCTACGAGCTGATGGACTTCCGCGGGGCCCGGGTACGGGTCAAGACGGTGATCGAGGGTGATGAGCCCGTCATCGGGACGGTTACGGGCGTATACCCGACGGCCAACTGGCACGAGAGGGAGGCCTACGATATGTTCGGGGTCGCGTTCGCTGGCCATCCCGACCTGCGTAGGACGTACATGTGGCAGGACCACTTCGACCACCATCCGCTTCTCAAGAGCTTTGAGATCAGTACAAAGCGCACATTCGAGGGATTGAGGTAGGGCATGCTTGGTGAAGAGCGCCGCGCCAGGCACGAGGGCGCGTTGACCGAGCCGGCGAGCAGCCGGCTGGTAAGTCCGGATATCAGGGATGAGTTCGGACTGGAGACCATAGACATGAACATGGGGCCGCAACACCCGGCGATGCACGGGCTCCTGCGCCTCATCCTCGAACTCGACGGGGAGACCGTGGTCAGGTGCGATCCCGTGATGGGATATTTGCACCGATGCCAGGAGAAGATCGCCGAGAACCGCATGTACCCTGCGGTCATCCCGTTAACAGACAGGCTCGACTACTTCGCCAACATGCACAACGAGCATGGCTATTGTCTGGCCGTTGAGGATCTGCTCGACGTCGAGATACCACCAAGGGCCGAGTACATCCGCGTGCTCATGTGTGAGCTCATGCGGCTTGCGAGCCACATCCCTTCCATCGGCTTCCTCATGCTCGAGCTCGGGGCATTCACCCCGATCCTGTACGCCTTCCGCGAGAGGGAGAGGATACAGACCATCTTCGAGGCCGTGACGGGTGCGCGGATGATGTTCCACTACATACGTATAGGCGGCGTCAAGGCCGACCTGCCGCCCGATATACCGCAGAAGATCTGGGAGTACATCGAGAGCCTGGAGGCGCACTTCCAGAGGGACTTCGTCGACCTGATCCAGGGCAACGAGATCTTCATCTCAAGGACTCGCAACGTCGGGAAGATGACGCAGGAGCAGGCGGTCGAGATGGGCGTGACAGGCCCTGCGCTGCGCTGCACGGGCGTGGACTTCGATATCAGGCTCGATTACCCTTACAGCGTCTACCCCGAGCTGGAGTTCGAGGTCATCACCGATACGGCTGGAGACGTCGAGGCTTCCTACAGGGTACGTATCGCGGAGTGTCTGCAGAGCATCCGGATTATCAAGCAGTGTCTGGAGCAGATGCCCGAGGGCGAGGTGATGGGGGATACGGGACGCCGCATCAGGCCAGCCGAGGGTGAGGGCTTCGGGCGGGTCGAGAGCCCACGCGGGGAGTATGCAGTCCACGTCGTCTCGGACGGCTCGGATACTCCGTACAGGGTTCATTACCGCGACCCGAGCTTCTGCAACATGCAACTTTTGCAGGAGATCGTTCCAGGTCATTACCTGCCCGACATCATGCCGATCATGGGCCTGGTTGACCCTGTCTCCGGCGGATGGGACAAGTAGATGCAGACGTTCCTGCACCTGCTCGAAGTCGAGCCGATCCGGATGCTCATCTCCTTCGGGGCTGTCCTCTTCCTCGTGCTCAACCTCGCCGCCGTCCTGACGATGGCGGAGCGGAAGGTTTCTGGTTACATCCACCTCCGTTACGGGCCTAACAGGGTCGGGCCGCGCGGCCTTTTGCAGCCTGCGGCTGACGTTTTCAAGCTCTTTTCCAAGGAGAACGTCTCGCCCGGCAGGTCGGACCTCTGGGTCTTCCTCGGCGCGCCAATAGCCATGTTCATACCTGCTGCTCTGGTTTGGATCGTCATCCCGTTCGCGCCCGACGCGGTGGTAGCGGACTTGAACGTGGCGATATTGTTCTTCGTCGCCATCACCTCAATCGGCGCCTTAGGCGTCGTCATGGCCGGGTACGGGAGCCGCTCTGCGTTCTCATTGCTCGGCGCGTTGCGCGGGGCGGCGCAGATGATCTCCTACGAGGTGCCCCTGATCCTGAGCCTCCTCGGCGTTGTGATGCTCAGTGGGAGCCTCTCGCTCGTTGACGTCGTGAAGGCGCAGGGGGATACGATCTGGACCTGGTACTTCCTGTGGCAGTTCCCGATGTTCATCACCTTCTACATCGCCGGAATCGCCGAGGTAAAGCGGGTCCCGTTCGACCTGCCGGAAGGCGAGAGCGAGATCGTCGGCGGTTTCATGATCGAGTACTCTGGGATGACGTGGGCGCTAATTCAGGCCGCCGAGTTCGCCTCGATGGCGGTAATGTCTGCGATCACGGTGACTTTGTTCCTCGGCGGCTGGCAGCCGCCTCTGCCATTCCTCGACCTCGGAGCCTTCAACTGGGTGTGGTTCGGTATCAAGACGGCGCTCATCATGTTCACCTTCCAGTGGATCAGGTGGAGCGTACCGCGTCTCAGGATGGACCAGCTCATGGACCTTGGCTGGAAGGTCCTCGTCCCGATAACCCTGATCTGGCTGTTCGTCACGGCCGGCGCGATGCTTATTTTCTAGGAGGTTTTGATGCCACAGTTAGGACAGGGCATTTTGAAGGGGATGGGGGTGACGCTGGGGCACCTCTTCGGGCAGAAGATCACCCGCCAGTACCCGGAATACAAGCGCGAGCTTCCCGAGCGGAGTCGCGGGATGCTCACTGTCGACATGGACCGCTGCATCGCGTGCTTGCAGTGCATGAGGATCTGCCCCGACCACTGCATCTCCATCGAGCAGGAGAAGCGGGACGCTGACGGATCTGGCAAGGCGAAGCCTTACGCCGTGGGGTTCGTGATCGACGACTCGCGTTGCATGTATTGCTCGCTGTGCGTCGAGGTGTGCCCCGTCAACTGCATCTACCACACGGAAGAATTCGAGGCGCAGGCTTACAACCGCCTGGAGCTGGCCAGGCAGTTCGGCGAGCGACCGGTAGATCCGACCATCGATCCCAAACCAACAGTCAAAAAGAAGAAGAAGCCCACCAGGGAAAAAGCTCCAAGGACCGTAGAGCGTCCCAGAACCGGGGACGAAGCGGCTTGACGGTCGCGTTCGCTTTTCTGGCAGGGATGACGCTCGTCTCGGCGCTCGGGGTGGTACTGAGCCGCAGCGTGGTGCATTCAGCGCTCTTCATGTCGGGGTCGTTCCTTGGTATCTCAGGATACTTCGTCATGCTCAATGCCCCCGCGCTCGCGGCGTTCCAGATCCTCATCTACGTCGGGGCAGTTACCGTGGTGATCCTGTTCGGGATCATGTTCACCCAGAAGCCGCAGGTCAGACGCTACCGTACGATCATCAACCGCCAGTTCTGGGCCGGGTTCCTGGTGGCTATCGGTGTCGGGGCTTTCCTCGCCTACGTACTTTCGGCTGAGGACTGGGGCTCGACGAAGGCCGGTAACGGGCCGCGCGAGGTCGCAGCCTTCGGGCGGGACTTGCTCGGTGTGAGCCAGGGGGCTGAGATCTTCGCGCTTCTCTTCGAGGTCGCCTCCGTGCTGCTCCTCGTGGCCGTGATTGCGGCCATCGTCGTGAGCCGACGCAAGATCGGAGAAGGCGTCGATAGGGGGGTGAGAGAGTAATGCCTGAGATGCCGTCCCAGGTGCGGGCGATTCTGGATGCGCTCGTCGCGGCTCCGCCGCTGGAGGGATATCTCGTGGTCGGGGCCATCTTGTTCGCCATCGGGGCGTGGGGAGCACTGATCCGGCGCAACGCTGTCGTCATCTTCATGTGCGTCGAGCTGATGATAAACGGCGTCAACCTGACGCTCGTCGCCTTCGCCGACTACCTTCCGAACGCCGGAGGACTCGGTGTGAGCTACGCTGTGCTCGTCATAGCGATCGCAGCGGCGGAGATCGCGGTCGGGCTCGCCATAGTACTCGCAGTGTTCCGCTCGCGGCGGACCGTGAACGTGGACGAAGTAACCTCGATGAGAGGCTAGAGGGGGGATATTGCAGACCGTAGGCCAACAGCTGATCATCACGGCGATACCGGTGCTACCGGCGCTGGTCTTCCTCGTGCTGGTCCTCTTCGGACGCCTCCTCAAGGAGAACGCCCAGTACGTCGCCATCCTCGGGGTGACGATCTCGCTGGTCTTCTCCGTCTTCGCGCTGCTTTTCGTGGCCGGCATCGTGCCCGGCGGTGGAGCACCAATAGCGTTCTCGGTCAACTGGATCGACCTCGGTGCAGGCGGTACGTTCTCGATGGGCGTGTACATCGACGGACTTGCTGCGGTCATGCTCGTCGTCGTGAGCTTCGTGAGCCTCATGATCCAGCTCTACTCAGGGGCTTTCATGGAGGGCGACAAACGCTTCGCCTGGTTCTACGCCGTTCTGAACCTGTTCACCGCGTCGATGCTCGGGCTTGTCCTCTCGCCGAACTTCATCGAGCTGTACGTCTTCTGGGAGCTTGTCGGCCTGTGCTCGTACCTGCTCGTCGGACACTGGTTCGAGAAACCATCGGCCCGCGACGCCGCACTGAAAGCTTTCGTCGTCACCCGTATCGGGGACGCGGCGCTTTTCGTCGGGATCATCATCTTCTGGGCGAAGACGGGATCTGTGGCTTTCACGGATATCTCGGCGGCGGCCCAGTCCGGATTCATCGGCGGTTCTCTGTTCACTACCGCCGTGATACTCGTCTTCGTCGGTGCCGTGGGCAAGAGCGCCCAGTTCCCGCTGCACGTGTGGCTCCCCGATGCGATGGAGGGCCCGACTCCGGTGAGCGCCCTGATCCACGCGGCCACTATGGTCGCAGCCGGCGTCTACCTCGTGGCACGCACCTACGACATCTTCGTCCAGAGCCCCACGGCCATGCTCGTCGTCGCCTATATCGGCGGCTTCACGGCGCTCATGGCGGCAACAATGGCGCTGGTCAAGAAGGATATAAAGCGTGTGATCGCGTACTCCACGGTCTCCCAGCTCGGGTACATGATGCTCGGTTTGGGACTCGGCTCGTATACGGCGGGCATCTTCCACCTTTACAACCACGCTTTCTTCAAGGCGTTGCTGTTCCTTTGCGCGGGCAGCATCATCTACGCGATGGACTCATACAACCTGTTCGAGATGGGGGGACTCAGGCGGCGGATGCCGCTCACGTTCTGGGCCATGGTCATAGCGGGGCTCTCGCTGGCGGGGATCTTCCCCTTCGCCGGATTCTGGTCGAAGGATGCGATCGTGGCCTCGGCCTATGAGGGGCACTACTATTTACTGTTCGGCATGGCGCTGCTGACCGTGTTCCTCACCGCTTTCTACATCTTCAGGGCCATCTTCCTCGCCTTCACAGGCGAGCCTCGCACCGAGATGGCAAGGGAAGCCGTGGAGTCGCCGGGGATCATGACCGGTCCGATGTGGATCCTGGCCATACTGTCGATAGGGAGCGGGTGGGTCGGGATACCTGAAGGGTTCGGCCTCCCCGTTAGGGACTACTTCGGAGAGTTCGTGAAGCCGAGCGCGTTCGCGACGGAGACGCTACATCTCGAAGAACATGCCTTCAGCTTCGTTCTCGGGGGCATCTCGATCGTCGCCGCACTGCTCGGGATTGGGCTGGCCTACGCGCTCTACGTCGCGCAGCCGGACCGGGCGGGGGCGCTGGCGCGCAGGTTCTCCTGGCTTCACACGTTCCTCGACAAGGGATGGTATTTCGACGATCTCTACGGCGCGACCTTCGTCCGGTTCGCCATGTGGCTCGGAAGGAAGACCCGAGAGTTCGACCGGAGGGTCCTCGGCGGGTTCGTTGGCGGCGTCGGGCGCGGAACGTTGGGGACAGGTGGGCTGCTGCAGAGACTACAGAGCGGCGGGGTCCAGAACTACGCGCTGTTCATCCTGCTCAGCGTCCTGATCATTGGGGTCATCGTCGGGGCGCAGTACGCGGTCATCATGGTGGGCTTGATCGCCCTGGTAACCATCGCCGCCTTCGCCGTGGGGGCACGACTGTGATAACGACGATAACTATCTTCATCCCGCTGCTCGGTGCCATACTCATGTTGCTACTGCCCGATGAGGAGCGGCTGGTACGCTATGCCGCGCTCGGCGTGGCTGCAGTGCCTCTCTTTCTGGCGACGTACATCTACTTCGCCTTCGGGGGAGATCTCGGCGTGGCCGCGCTCTCCCAGGACGTAACCTGGATACAGTCGCTGAACATAGGCTACAGGGTCGGCCTCGACGGTCTCGGTTTCGGGATGTTCTTCCTCTCCGCCTTCCTCACGGTCATAGCGATCGTGGCTTCATGGGACGTGCGGCGGAACCTCAAGCAGTACTTCGCAGCCCTGTTCGTCGCCGAGGTCGGGATGCTCGGCGTCTTCGCCGCGCAGGATCTGATCCTTTTCTACGTCTTCTTCGAGATCACGCTGATCCCGATGTATTTGCTCGTCGGCGTCTGGGGCGACGAGAATCGTCGTCCGGCTGCGATCAAGTTCTTCATCTATACGTTCCTCGGCTCGACGGTGATGCTCGC
>DASSJP010000611.1:0-5646 GCA_035691165.1 Rubrobacter sp. | reverse complement strand
CCAAGCTCCTCGGCTGCGGGCGCCGCTCCACGAAGAATCTCCCCCGGGGAGCCTTCCTCCGGGGGCGCGGCGTCTATCCTCTGTAGCCATTCGCCGTAGGGGAGGCGCTCCAGCTGGTAGCCAAGATCCTCCAGCCTGTCGAAGATCTCTTCGGCAATTGGTGGATCTGGGTTCGCCAGGTGGTAGTTGCCTCCGAATGACTCGGGATCGGAGGCGATGTGCACTATCGCCGCCGCCACGAAGTCAACGGGCGTCATCTCCATCCTCCACCCCTCGACCTCGGGGCCGCATTCCAGTCGCAGGGATTCGACGATAACCGCGCCGAGCAGGTCGCGCTGGTTCGAGGTCCCCGTCTCGCTGTGCCCGGAGACGTTCCCGGGACGGTAAACGCAGACAGCCAGACCACGCGCCGCGGCCTCGCGCACGAGCCTCTCTGCGACCCACTTGGACCGGCCGTAGCCGTCCTCGCGGGCTTCGGCGAGATCATCGAGGTCAGCGTCCTCCTCGCAGCGCCCCATGTCCGGCGGGAAGATGCCGTTCGTCGAGACGTGGTGCAAAGGCTTCGCCCCGTGTCGGCAGGCCAGACGCAGGACCTCGCGCGTGCCGCCTACGTTGGCGGCCTTCAGCGCAGAGTACGGGTAGACGAGGTTGACCACCGCGCCTGTGTGGATCACCAGGTCCACCTCTTTTGCCAGCGCGTCGAACTCTCCCTCTTCCATGCCGAACAGTGGCTCGCCGAGGTCTCCCGGAACGGGGACGATGCGCTCCGCCCATTCGTGGCGCCAGAGACCGTAGCGCCGCAGGTTCGTCTCGATAGCCTCCGTCGCGTCACCGCGCGGCCTGACGAGGCAGTGAACGCGAGCCGTTGTGTTGTCGAGCAATTCGTCTAGCAGGAATGCCCCGAGAAAGCCGGTCGCTCCTGTCAGGAAGACGTTCGAGGCGTCCCGCAAGGTTAGCGGTTCGTCGGTGGACGCCTGCGGGACTATCTCGGGATCGAGGACCGCCTCGGCGCGCAGGTCTTCGGAAGGACGTGCCTGCCCGTCCGTTTCGTCGCGTTGTAGCGCCTCGATCCTTTCGCACAGCCCTCCGAGCGTCGGGTCCTCCATGAACATCGGCATCGAGACGTGGACGCCGAAGCCCTCCTCAACGCGGCTGGAGAGCTGCGCGGCGGCGAGAGAGTGCCCGCCGAGGTCGAAGAAGTTGTCCTCAGGCTCAACCTCCCCCTCGTCCAGGCGCAGCACCTCCTCCCAGACCCGCGCGAGCAGCGCCTCCTTCTCGGCGCGGGGGGCATCCGCGTCGAGCCTGTCGATGGTCTGTGCCCTCTCCGGCGGAAGAGAGGTACGGGGCGGCGGAGGCGGGAGTTCCGAGCGGTCGGCCTTGCCCGAGGTCTCCTGGATCGGGAGCGACTCGATCTCGACGAAGACGGAAGGGACCGCATAGTGCGGCAGGCTCTCCTGCAATACGCCCCTTATCTCCTTGCTCCGTCCCGTCTTCGGGTCGAGGTTCCATCCAGAATAGCGCTCGTCGTCATCAGGGTCGGGAACCAGGTAGGCGACGAGGCGCTTGTCCTCGCCCTCCTCTCCCTCGGAGACCACCACGCACGCGCTGACGGCGAGGTTGTTCTCGATGGCGGCTTCGACGGCCCCGAGCTCGACGCTGTAGCCCCGGATCTTGACCATGAAGTCCACGCGGCCAAGGATCTCCAGACTACCGTCAGGAAGGATGCGGGCCCTGTCACCCGTCCTGTACATTCTGGCACCGTCCTTGGAAGAGAAGGGGTCTTCCGGGAAGCTCTGCTCCGTCTTCTCGGGCAGATTGACGTAGCCGCGCGCGAGGCAGTCGCCGCCGACGAAGAGCTCCCCGGCCTCGCCTTCAGGGACATGTTCACCGTCCGTGTCCAGTATGTACGTGTGTTCCGGGTCCATCGGGTTTCCGACGGCGCAGTACGTAGAATCCGGGTTCTCGACCAGCTCTCGCAGGTCACCGGCGGCGACCTCGTGGGTCTCGCTGCAACTGTAGACGTTGAGCAGACGGGCTCCCGGCAACAGCTCCATTGCGCGCCGGGCGAGGGTACGGGTTACGACCTCGCCGTTCAGCCACAGCGTCTTCAGTTTCGAGAGCCTCTTCCCCACGTCGGGTCCGCTTGCGTTCAAGATGGCTTCCAACAGGGACGGGGTGACCAGCGTCTCCGTGATCTCGTACTCTTCCAGAAACCGGATCAGGGCATTCGGGTCGTAGATCACATCGTCAGGGATGACGACCGTGGTCGCCCCACGCAACAGCGGCCGCATCATCTCCCAGATGAAGAAGACGTTGCACCCCACCCTGTCCCCTGGGGCATAATCGCTGATACCGAAGCGCCACAGGTACGACCGCACCGGCGCCCTGTGCGGGTTGGCTATACCCTTGGGTTTCCCGGTCGTCCCCGACGAGTACGAGACGAAAGCCAGGTTGTCCTGGCTCACCTCGGACCCACCATCCTCTGACGGGACATCATCGAGGCCCTCTTCCCACCCATCGTCCAGGAAGAATGTTTCTATGCCTTCTGGCAGACGATCCGCGTATCGCTCCTGCGTGAGGACGACGCGCGGGCTCGCGTCTGCCACGACCTCGGCGAGCAGGGGCGGCGGGTAGGCGAGCTCAAGGACCAGGTACGCGCCTCCTGCCTTCATGGCGGCGAGGCATGCTATTACGTACTCCGCGCGCCGCTCCATGTACACGCCGACCGGTTCGTCAGGGCCGACGCTCCCGAGATACGCCGCGAGCCTGTCTGCCAGACGGTCCAGCTCGCCGTAGGTCAGGGAGGTGCCGGCGTCTTCGAGGGCAGGCGCGTCAGGGGTGCTGCGCGCCAGCTCCTCGAAGAGCTCGTGCAGGCAGAGGTTCGCCGGGTTCGTCATGCTAGCGCTCGCCTGGGTCTCGCTCCGCCCGCATCTGCTGCGGGGCCGGCGCGCCCGTCGGGCGGGTAGCGGCCCTCTCGGGTTCGGGCGCTCTGCGACGCTCGGGCAACAACTCGGTGCGCAGTTCCTTGAACAGGGAGTAACACAGCCCGATCATCACGAGTACGAAAGGTGCTGCCGAGATGATCGCAGCCGTCTGCAGCCCTTCGAGGCCGTTGGCCAGAAGACAGATGGCCGCCGCCGAACCGGCCAGGACACCCCAGATCACCACGACCATCCTGTTCGGCTCCAGAACGCCCCTTGAAGAGAGCATCCCCATAACGACGGCCCCAGCGTCTGCCCCACTGATAAAGAACAGCGCAACCAGCACCATCGCGAGAACGGACATGACGACAGCGAGCGGGAACTCGTTGAGGGTGGCGAAGAGCGCTGCGGCCGGGCTCTGGGAGACGGCGTCCACTATCCCCGGGTCGCCTCCCAGCGAGAGGTTCAGGGCGGAACCGCCGAGAACACCGAACCACACGAAGGTGACGAGGCTGGGCACGACGAGCACGCCGAGGACGAACTCCCTTATGGTGCGGCCCTTCGAGATACGGGCGATAAACGTTCCGACGAAGGGTGTCCAGGAGATCCACCACGCCCAGTAGAAGATGGTCCAGGAAGCGAGCCAGTCAGCGTCACCGAAGGCCGCCGTGCGGAAGCTCATCGGAATGAGATTGGCGAAGTACCCTCCTACGGACTCGGTGAAGGTGTTGAAGATGAAGACCGTGGGACCTACGACAACAAGGAAGAGTACGAGCACCACCGCGAGTACCATGTTGACGTTCGAGAGCCACTGTATCCCGCGATGAACCCCGGAGACGGCAGACAGGATAAAAGCCACCGTCATGAAAGCGATGATGCCCATGGCCCAGGATATGGAGTCGGCAGGGATGGAATCGTTCAGGTAGTTGAGCCCGCCGGTGATCTGCAAAGCCCCGAGCCCCAGCGAGGTCGCGGTCCCGAAGAGGGTCGCGAAGATCGCCAGGATGTCAATGGCCTTGCCGATGGGACCCTCGACCCTGTCGCCGAGTATCGGGGTGAAGGCCGAGCTTATGAGGTTGCTCTTTCCCTTGCGGAAGGTGAAGTACGCGAGCGCGAGCCCGACGACGGCGTAGATCGCCCACGGATGCAGCGCCCAGTGGAAGTACGAGTACTCCATGGCTACCTGCGCCGCCCCCGCGGTCTCCGGCTTCGCCAGCCCGTGCGGCGGGGCAGAGTAATGGGAGATCGGCTCGGCGACACCGTAGAACATTAGCCCTATGCCCATCCCCACACTGAACATCATCGCCACCCACGAGACGGTGTTGAACTCAGGCTCGTCCTCGTCGCGGCCCAGCTTTATCTTCCCGTAGCGGGAGAATGCCAGATAGACCACGAAGACCAGGAACCCGAACGTAGAGAGGATGAAGACCCACCCGAAGTCCTCGATCAGGAACCCCAGCACCGCCGAAGCCACAGCCGAGAGGCTGTCCGTGAAGAATACCCCCCACAACACGAAAAGCACCGAGATGCCTAAAGAGATACCAAATACGCCAGTGTCTACCGTGGAGCCTAACGACCTTCGCATAACCGACCACCCTCTCCTTACGTTTCCTTTATTGACAACGCGTTGCATCGATCCATCCAGGGACGGCAGGACGCCGCATAGAAATAGTGCGGACCATGCTCTGGTCGAAGACCCTGAGCGAAGCGGTCCGGAAACGTTGGTTGACATACTAACTCGCCGAAACATTCATTCCAGCGCTTACCCCCACTATATGTTTAAAGTTGTATTAAGTTTCGTTAAGAACCGCGACGATCCGCAAGGTTGGCAAGGTTCTGGTATACGAAAGCTCCCCGGCGTGTTGTGCAAGCGGAGGGGATCCTCTACTTCGCCGGAGAGCTTGCCTGGATTATGGGACCAGCCGCGTTAAGGACGGGTGACGAACGTGTACCGATTTGATTACGATGCCAACCTCTCTTTGGATTCTCTTGACCCTGTGAGAGGAGGTTCCCCCGGAAGGTCGCGTGAACCAATACTGCAGAGTTCGCCGATCCTCGGCTCGTTACTACCGGGCTCGCCGTACGCATACGGCGGGCAACTAACAGTGAGGCTTAGACAAGGCTATCTTTCGGGACTCTCCGGCGGGTGGTGGACGACGGTTCGGATCTGGAGTCCTCCTCGCACCTGCTGGGTCAGGTCTATCGTCATCTCCTCAGGGTCGCACGCCGCGACTAGGTCCTTCAGGAGCGTGGCGGCGAGATCCTCGGCGAAGATTCCCTCATCTCGGAAGTTCCAAAGATAGAGCTTGAGGGATTTGGATTCGATCAGCGAGGTCTTCGGACGGTAGTCGAACTTCAATTCGTAGAAGTCAGGCTGGCCTGTGATCGGGCACAGCGCCGTCAGCTCGTTCGTCGTGAACTCGACGCTCGCGTCGGTATCTCCGTGGCTCCACGGCACTGCGTCGAGCCCTTCTGCCCCGATAGGACCCCGCACGTCACGGCCAAGTACCTGCTCTTCTCTCTGTTTCACAAGCTCTCCTTTCTGGCAACAAAACTATGTTACCGCAGGAGATCTATCGAAGGCTCAGACCCTTCGCACCAGCACGGCGTTGCCAAGCAGGAGCAACACGATTTCGGAGACGGCGACGGACCCGAAAGCGAGAAGGTACGGGAGTCCAGCGGCGAAGTGGAGCACCGTGGCGACACCGGCGGCGATGATTATGGC
>DASSJP010000610.1:0-2140 GCA_035691165.1 Rubrobacter sp. | reverse complement strand
GCATATGATCGGGCAGGGCTCCGGGGTGATCCTGTTCTTCGGCGGGTCGGGGGACCCCATGCGCGACTATTACATCGGGGGCACCCAGGTCGCGTTCGATGCGATCGAATCGATGCGGCGGCAGCTCTCCGCCGAGCTCGGAGTTCATGGCATCCGTGCGGTCACCCTCAAGACCGGCGGCGTACCGGAATCGATCCCCGCGAGCGTCGGGGGATACGAGGAGATCGTCGAGAGGCACATCGTGGCGCCAACCATGCTCGGCCGCGCCGCGACCCTCGAAGACGTGGGCAACGTGGCGGCGTTCGTCGCCTCCGACCGCGCCCGCACCATGACCGCGGCCACCGTCAACATAAGCTGCGGCGCGCTGGTCGACTAGGAGCTACTGTCGTTCTCTCGAGAGAACGACAGTAGAAGGAGGACCGCCACAAGCTCCTGCGGGCACAGGGCTGTACATATTCACCCAACCTCCTGGAAGGAAAATTCGCGCAAGTCCGTATCCAGCATCCTCTATACACTGGTATTCGATAGAGCATCGCCGAACAGAAGTACAAAAGAGCGCCTCTTCGCCCGCGCCATTTCTTCGCCTCTCGGCCAATGCTTTCTGACCTCTTCCAGGGATAAGCTTGTCCTCGAAGATGAGCCGGCGATCAATCGGGGGCAAAATGAAAGACACGGCGGATCGTAACAACACCCACGCAGAAGACGAAGGCCAGTACTCCTTGCGCCTCGAGGACTACCTGACTCAGCTCGAAGGCAGAGAAGCCTGGAGGGAGTTTCAGGAACGTTACCTTGATAAGCCAGGCTACTACGAGCTGTTGGCGTCATTGCTGGCCTAGAGCCCTAGCCGGGGCTGTTCGTTAGGGACCACGGAGGTCCGCGCGGACCCGGGGCGTGTTCTGGCCTACACTGATGCCCGTGTTCGGGCTTGGAACAGTGATCAACGTCGTCGCGGTGCTGGTTGGCGCCGGGATCGGGACCGTCGTCGGCGCCAGGCTGTCCGGGGGTATGCGGGAGACGGCCATGCACGCCATAGGTCTCGTCACGCTCCTCGTCGGCGTGCAGAGCTTCCTGCGCTTCGACAACCCGCTCATTCCGCTAGTGAGTGTGATCTCGGGTCTCGCCGTCGGGGAGCTCGTGGATATAGACGGACGACTGGGGCGCTTCGGCGACGCCCTGGAGCGACGCTTCTCGAAGGGGGGAAGCCCCGTCAGCCGGGCGTTCGTGACTACCAGCCTCCTGTTCTGCGTGGGCCCGTTGACGGTCCTTGGCTCTTTGCAGGACGGCATCTCGGGCGACTACAGGCTCCTTGCGCTCAAGAGCGCGCTCGACTTTATAGCGGCGCTCTCGTTCGCCTCCGTTCTGGGTTGGGGCGTGCTTTTGTCGGCCGGATCTGTCCTCGTGGTACAGGGGGCCTTGACGGTCGCCGGGGCGATCTTCGGCGCGTTCATGGACGAGCCCATGATCCTGGCGATGTCCTCGACGGGCGGCGTCCTTCTACTCGGACTGGGACTCGGACTTCTCGACCTCAAGGAGATCAGGGTTGCGAACATGCTCCCCGCCCTCCTGTTCGCTCCCCTGCTTGTCGCGGCGACCCCCCTGTGGCCCTTCTGACTTCCGCGCGCGCCGCCGATACTCTAATATTGCGGAGTACCGGAAGCGTGCACCATGATAAGGAGAGGCGATGGAGGGAAGAGACAGGCAGTGGCGGGGCAGCCCGCTCGACGTGTCGGAGAGCAGCATGGACCCGTACGGCATAAGGGAGGTCGTAATCGAGTTCGACAACGGCGATGAGGACATCCTGCGTCCCAAGCGGCGCAAGGAGTTCGAGTCATACGAGCTGCACCAACTGGCCGCGTACGTGGACTCTCTGGCCCACAGCATCCGCAAAGGCAAGAAGAACTGAGCAGAAACGGAGGAAGGTTTGCACGGAATACAGCGAACCCGCAAAGCGCACGGGCCGGCGGAACATGGCGTCGGGGTGACCCGGATCGTCGTACGCTACGCGGACGGCCGAGTGATGAACTTCGTGCCCGACGCAGGCGGGACGGCGTTCTCCGAAGACGACATGCTGGTGCTCAAGCAGGTGCTGGACCGGGCCTCCTCCGCCTCAGAGTGGGCCGACATAAACACGCGTCTGGGC
>DASSJP010000609.1:0-8045 GCA_035691165.1 Rubrobacter sp. | reverse complement strand
ACGGAGCCATCCTCGGCCACGTTGGGGACGGGAACTACCACGCCGTCTTTCCCGTGAACACGGAGGATCGGGCCGACCAGGAGCGGGCCGAGGCGGTCAACGCCGAGATCGTGGACTACGCCCTGGAGCGTGGCGGCACATGCACCGGCGAGCATGGCATCGGCATGGGAAAGATGGGCCACCTGCGAAAAGAGCACGGCGACTCCCTGCCCTTCATGCGCGAGATAAAGAGGATCGCCGATCCGGGCGGCATCATGAACCCTGGCAAGATCTTCGGCGAATAGGGGCAGGCCCCCGGAGTGCCGCGCTGTTTGAGCACAGGTTCTTTCTACGAGGTTCGCCAGGTAAAGGCTCGAACCTAGCCCACATACAGTATTCAAAGATCACCCTTTTGCGGTATGCATTGGAGCCGCGCTGACTAGCATAATTCTCCTCGGAAGACACGAGAGTAGAGAGGAGCAATCACGTTGAAGACTTGGATCAAGGTTGCGCTAGTAACCGCGGTGGTGGGGATACCGGCATTCCTCCTGGGTCCGGCCCTCTTCCCGCCCGCCGCAGGAGGACCGTCGCCTACCGCCGGTCAGTTGCCCTACTTCCTGTTCCTTGCTGTGGGCGACGCCTTGCTGTTGGGACTCGGGGTCTCCTTCCTGCTGTTCGGATTCCCTGTTATGCGTACGGTCTCACCTGACTCGAAGCTGAGGGCGTGGACGATGTATCTCGCCATCGGCTACTTGATGGTCTCCTGGTGGCCACACCTGAATCTGCACGCCCACAATGGGGCGAATTTGCAGGGGCTGTTGTACATCGATTTCTTCTTCCACCTGCCCCTGGAGATTGCGGGCGTGGCGCTGGCCCTGTGCTTCATCTCCTTGATGAGAATCCGTACCGAAGAAGCACCCGCCTCCGCCAAGTAGGAGATCGGCCACGGAGCTGCTCCGCTCCGTGGCTGTCCATCTTTGGAGAAGGAGACAGCTGTGAAGAGCAGGTGGAAGGTTTTATGGACGGCAACCGTGGCGCTCGTGCTGAACCTTTTGATCGCGTCCGTGGCCCTCGCCCATGGGGGCGTGGCCGACGGCCACCCCGAACAGATGTCGGGCCTTGACTGGAGTGTCTTGCTGGTACCGCCGGAGTTCGTAATCGGCGGCGTCGCCCTCGTCGGTGTTCTCTACGCCGTGAAACTGCTCAGGGGATGAGCGGCTCATAAACGGGTGGATCTCTTCAGTGCCGGGAGTCCAGGCTGCGATAGCTCTGCCTGTGGGTGTCCATCGGGTCCTTCTCGCCGCGGCGGGGCATTGCGTGTAATCTGTTGCCAGGATCACGATGGTGACGGACTGTAGAATCGAGCAGTAAGAGGAAGCAGTGGTTGAGCCGGATAAGACGTCAGATCGACCGGTAAGGGCCGTAGGCGTGCTTTTGATCCTCGAGGTGATCGGGCTCCTAGCCCTCGGCGGCTACGAGTTCTTCCAGGTTGACTGGCAGGGAATCGACCTCGAGAATCCGCCGCAGCAGGCGATAGAGGTAGCGGCCTTCGCCCTCTTCGTCCCGCCCGCGGTCCTGACGCTGCTGTCGGCGCTGAGCTTCCTCCTCTTGCGCCGCAGGGGATGGCTCCTGGCCGCGATAGCACAGGGAGTGAGCCTGGCGGTGTGCCTGTGGCTATACTCGTTGTTCCAGCCGGGCTACGTCTACCCTGTCATGGCCTACTGCATCCTGATGATCCTCTACCTCAACTCCCACGACGTGCGGGTGGCGTTCCGTCCGGGACGAAACGCCGCGAAACACAAGCTCGGAGGCGTCGCATGAAGGCCGACGCAGAAACCGCCCTGCTCAGGCGGTTCGAGCCCGTGATCCGCTCGACGAAGGGGGACAAATTCTACCCGATGGATGTCGAGCCTTACGTGCGGGCGTGCAGCCTGTGGGTACAGAGGCCCGGCGAAGAGGCGGTATGCGTCGTGCGGGGTGGGAAGTTGAGCCTGGATAAACTAGCGCAGCAGCCCATGGACGAGGCCGGGGCGGTGCACTTCCTCAAGTTCACCGACGAAGATGATCTCGGGTCTGACTCGCGCGGCGGGCGACTGTTTCAAAGGCGCGCGAAGGACCGCAGGGAATCGAGAGATGCCTTCAGGGCGGGGCGTGGGCGACTCGCGCGCGTCGGCTACGTCTCACGCTTCGTTGACGCCCTGTACTCGATCACGCTCCTCGCCCGCGGAAGGGTGCCAGGGGAATCCGCCGCCGCAGCCTCCGTGGCCTACGAGCGCATAATGGCCGAGAACGAGCACTACCGTTACCACGGGCGCGTACTGCGCCAGGACGGCTGGATCGTCCTTCAGTACTGGCTCTTCTACCCTTTTAACGACTGGAGGAGCGGCTTCTTCGGCGCGAACGACCACGAAGCCGACTGGGAGAAGGTCTTCGTCTATCTCTCCGAGTCCGAGACGGGTGAGATCTCGCCCGAGTGGGTGGCCTACGCCGCCCACAACTACACGGGGGACAACCTCCGCCGCAGGTGGGACGACCCGGAGGTCGAGAAGGTGGACGATCACCCCGTGATCTTCGTCGGCGCCGGCTCCCACGCCAGCTACTACGCCCCCGGCGAGTACCTGACGGAGCTTAACCTGCCCCTGCCTTCACCCCTCGCAAGGGTGGCCGACGCCGTGCGGACCTTCTGGAAAACGAGGCTTGGCCAGTACGTCGGGGACGGTGGGGATGACGAGGGGCCAGGCTACTTCCACATCCCCTTCGTGGACTACGCGCGCGGGGACGGCCTGACCGTGGGAGAAGGGGGAGACAAGGCGTGGGACGAGCCAAGGCTCATCACGGACCCGCCCCCTGACTGGGTCTCGGGCTACCGCGGGTTGTGGGGGCTCTACGCCAGGGACCCCTTCGAGGGCGAGGACGCCCCCGCCGGACCGATGTACAACCGCGACAAGAGCGTCAACCGCGCCTGGTACGACCCCGTGGGATGGGCCGGCCTCGACAAAGTGCCACTCCCGACAGAGACGCTTGAAGCCGTCCTGGACCAGCGCGCCGACATAGTCTCGCGGTGCGCAGCACTCAGTACCGAGATCGAAGAGAAGAGCCGGCAGCTCAAGAAGCTCGGTACCGAGGTCGCTGCTATGCGCGACAGGTCCCACCTCGACGCGCCCCACGAGGAGGGGACGAAGCGCGTCGCTGACCTCTCGACCGAGCTGGACAGACTCCGCGCCAGGCTCGCCACCGACAAGGCCGTCTCGGAGTCGCTCGAAGAGTACGCGGGCCGTCTTAGGGCGGGCGAGCGTGATCCGGCGCGGGCCCACATCTCCCGCGCCCACCGCCCGGCCTCGGAAGACGAGCTGAGGGTAAGCCGCGTGGCCGAGGCATGGGCCGCCGTAAGCGTCAGCCTCATGCTTATCAGCTTCGTCGGGATCTGGATGTTCGAGCGGGAGCACCTGATCTCCATGCTCGTCTTCAGCATCGCCCTCTTCGCTTTCGCAGAGGCCGGCTTCAGGGGCCGCCTCGTCAACCTCGTGAGCAGTGCGAACATCGGGCTCGCTGTCGTCTCTACGCTCGTGATCGTCTACGAGTTCTTCTGGCAACTCGTCGTCGCTGCGGTGCTCACGGTGGGCCTCTACGTCATTTGGGACAACCTGCGCGAACTCAGAAGGTGACGGGTGTCGCGGAGTACCGCCTCCGGTTAGAATAGGAGCACTATGGCGCGTACGATCAGGGTAGTAGTCGCGAAAGTCGGCCTCGACGGGCACGACAGGGGGGCCAAGATCATCGCCCGCGCCCTCCGCGACGCGGGGATGGAGGTGATCTACACCGGCCTCCACCAGACTCCCGAGCAGGTCGTCGAGGCGGCAATACAGGAGGACGCCGACGCCATCGGTATCTCCATTCTCTCGGGCGCACACATGACGCTGGTGCCCCGCATTATCGAGCTTCTCAAGGAGAACGAGGCCGAAGACATTCTGGTCTTCGTCGGCGGCACCATCCCCAAAGAAGACATAGCTCGTCTCAAGGAGATCGGCGTCGGAGAGATCTTCACCCCAGGAACTCCGACGAAGAAAGCTGTAGAGTACGTCGAGCAGGCAGTGCCTGCTAGCTAGTCAGCTTGTCAGCACGCTACGGCCTGCAGCCTCCGCTTGTCAGCCAGTCAGTGTCTCGGCTAGTGTGGCGCCGGTGCGCTTGAGAGAATGCCGGAGGAGGGAATACCCTTGAGATCAGGGTTCAGACTGCGACCAGGTTGATGACAAGCTGCCGTCAGGCGGCGTGCTGACTAGCTGAAATGCTGACTAGCTGCCGACTAGAGGGAGGCAAATGGATTACGTGAGAGTGGAACGCGAGGACGGTGTCGCCGTCCTGACCATCGACCGCCAGGAGAAGTTGAACGCCCTGGACCGGCAGGTGGTCGAGGAGATCGGACAGGCCTTGCTTGAGCTCGAAGCCGAAAGGCCGCGTGCGATCGTCGTGACCGGAGCAGGCGAGCGGGCTTTTATCGCTGGGGCTGACATAAGGGCAATGAGCGTCATGGACCCCATCGAGGCGAAGCAGTTCTCGGAGATCGGCCACGCTGCGATGGCCCTCCTCGACAGGAGCCCGGTTCCTACCATAGCCGCCGTGAACGGCTTCGCGCTTGGTGGTGGCTGCGAGGTGGCGATAGCCTGTGACATCCGCATAGCCGCCGAGAACGCGAGCTTCGGCTTCCCTGAAGTCGGACTCGGGATACTCCCCGGAATGGGCGGCACCCAGCGTCTGCCGCGTCTGATCGGGCCAGCGCTCGCGAAGGAGCTTATCTTCACAGGCCGCCGCATTCGCGCCGAGAAGGCCCGCGAGCTTGGCCTCGTCAACCGCGTCGTTCCTGAGGGGGAAGCCTTGAACGTGGCCATGGAGCTTGCCGCGGAGATCTCCGCCAACGGACCAGTCGCAGTCAGGCACGCGAAGGCTGCCGCCAACAGGGCGCTCGACGTGGATCTCGTGAGCGGCCTGGAGTACGAGGCCGACCAGTTCGCCCTGCTCTTCGCCACCGAGGACGCCCGCGAGGGGATGAATGCCTTCAGCGAGAAGCGCAAGCCGAAGTTCGAGGGAAGATAATCCACGAGACGAAAATCCGGGTCCGCTACGCCGAGATCGACGCCCAGGGACACGTCAACAACGCCACCTACCTCTCATACTTCGAGGTCGGACGCGTCGAGTGGCTGCGCGCCACAGGCCAATCCTACAGGGAGATGGAGGAACGTGGCCGCGGCCTCGTCGTCGTCGAGGCGCTCCTCCACTACCGTAGACCAGCCTTCTTCGACGACGAACTGACCCTCCACACAGACCTCGCCGAACTCGGCAAGGTCTCCCTCCGCTTCGATTACGAGGTGCTCCGCGATGGGGAGGTGCTTACAACAGGCCACACCCGCCACGCCTGCGTGGACCTGTCGACCGGCAAACCCGTAAGGATGCCGCAGGAACTACTGCGGCTCGCGCCCGGTGTGTCCTGAGAGCGAGCCTCACAGGTCGACCTCGCGCTAGCGCGGGACGGACTCCTCCAGCTCCCCAAGAAGGCCATCGAAGTCGAGTGGCCTTCTCGTGAAGTTAAGCTGGTCGCCTATCCGCGGCCAGACACTCTGGTCCCTGTCCCAGGCCAACTCGATCCCGTTCGAGTCGGGATCGTGGAGGTAGATGGCTTCGTGGGTGCCGTGATCCGACGCCCCATCGATGGACCATCCGTTGTCAAGCAGCCGCTTGAAAGCAACCGCCAGATCCCTGCGCGTGGGATAGTTGATGGCGAAGTGGTAGAGACCTGTGGTGCCCGGCGCGGGTGGCTCTCCGCCTTTGCTCTGCCAGGTGTTCAACCCGATGTGGTGATGGTAGCCGCCAGCCGAGAGGAATGCAGCCTGATCGCCGAAGCGCATCAACAGGTCGAAACCCATCAGGTCGCGGTAGAATCGTATCGCCCGGTCGAGGTCGGCGATCCTGAGGTGGACGTGCCCGATCCTGGTCTGCGCGGGGATGGATGTACTACTCACAGACGACTTCCTTTCGTAAGGTCAACGAAGCTTGTCAGCACACGAAGAAGGGCGGCGAAGGCCGCCGCCCTTTGGTTAAGCGAGAGGTCTCTAGGCGACGACCTTGACTGCACTCCCGAAGCCGGTACCGAGCGGTTGCTGGAGCGTCATGTGCAGGAACCCGAGACCTTCGAGCTGGCGCGCCCTCCTGAGAGGACCTGCGTCAACGGGCCGCAGACCCCCGGCCTCGATGAGCCCGGAGACCTTCTGCTTCGCATCGGGATCGTCGGCCGCGACGAATACGTCGAGCGGCTGTCCGCCTACCTCACCACCGACGAGCGTGCCTGCGAAGGTGGTGTTGAATGCCTTCACGACCGCAGCTTCGGGGATGAGCCTGTCGATCTCCTCTGCCGCGGAGCTGTCAGGCGGCGTGACGAGCCTGTCGAAGGTCTCCCAGTCGACCGGGTTGGTGATGTCAACGACGACCTTGCCAGTGAGCCCGGAGCCGTACTGCCCGACTATGGACTCCACGGCATCGTAGGGGACGGCGAGTACGACGATGTCGCTCTCGATCTGATCCCCGAACGACCCGATAGTAACCTCGGCGCCGTCCTGCGCCCGAAGCTCACCAGCGAGCGCATCAGCCTTCTCCTGGTCGCGGTCGAGGATGCGAATGCTGTTTCCGCCGGCTACGAGCCGGCTGCCGATCCCCCGCGCCATGTTGCCTGAACCGATGATGGTTACGTTCATGCTTTCTCCTTCCAAAGAACCTTTACCAGAGGACGATGCCGAGGACGGCGTCCAGGCTGAGGGCCCCAGCGCCGGTGATCAGCAGTGTCAGGGCCATCCCGGCGAGCGCCAGGTTGAACTCGTAGCCGCCGTTCATGCTGAAGAAACCGTTCTTCAGGTGCACCGTGAACACGGCCACGGCCATCGTCAGGATCAGGGCCACGGCCGCGAGCGGCGTGAGAAACCCGACCGCGATCAAAATCCCCCCGACGAACTCGGCGAGCCCAGCCACTACAGCCATCAAGAACGGCGGCTTTATGCCGAGCTGCCCGTGGAACCCCGCCGTGCCCCGAAGCCCGGGCCCACCGAACGAACCGAACAGCTTCTGGGCACCGTGGGCGGCGAAGATCACACCTAAAACCACCCTCAATACCAGCAATCCAACACTTACCATCCATAACCTCCCAGGTTAGGTAGTTACTCAACGTAACCAAGTATAGTTTCATATCTTAGTTACGTCAAGGGCGTAATTGTGATAGAATCCGCACATGATGACGAACACGGGTGAGATGAATACGGAGAGGTTCTGTCCCAGGTATCAGCGGGCTGTCGAGATCGTCGGCCGCCGGTGGAGTGGTGCGATACTGCGGGCGATGCTCGCTGGTGCTTCGCGGTTCGGGGAGATACAGGAGGCGATCCCGGATCTCTCGAACAGGATGCTCTCGGAGCGGCTCAGGGAGTTCGAGGCCGAGGGAATAGTGGAACGTATAGTCGTGCCTGAGCGGCCCGTGCGCGTGGAGTATCGTCTCACCGAGAAGGGACGTTCTCTCAATGACGTGGTCGATGCCCTCTCGCGCTGGTCGCAGGATTGGATCACCCTCGAAGAGGTCGAGGAGCGCCGCGCCGCAGGTTAGAGACCGTCTTCTCAGGAACTCTGCTAGACTCGTGCTTCGTGAATCCCATTGTCGCAAAGTACACGGACAGGCTTCTCGATGCGGGCGTTGCAGGTACCTGCACATCCCACGGTGCCGAGATCAACCTGTACAAGATAGGGTTGTTGCTGGAGAAAGACGAAGCCAACACGTTCGGCATGGAGGAATTGCTGCGGGACGTCAGTTTCGATGAGGCCTACGACGCCGTGGCGCGTCAGATCGGTAATCCACCCGACAGGGAGGAGACACCGGGCCGAGGGTGCATAGACCCTGCGCGCACGGCTGCGGGTCTCGTCGAGGCTGGGCAGCGCATAAGGGACGTTGCCGGGTCGGGCGGACGATTCGTCTTCGCAACGGGGCATCCAGGAGCCCTGATCCTCTACTACAGCGGGCTCGCCCGCTGGGCGGCAGG
>DASSJP010000608.1:0-3256 GCA_035691165.1 Rubrobacter sp. | reverse complement strand
CCCTCGCGCATCAGTATGTCTGGAAGAGAAACGCCTGTAGCCAGTATTCTCACCCGTACTTCGCCAAGCCCAGGTTCGGGGAGTTCTTCCTCTCGAACCTCCAATACCTCGGGTCCGCCCAAACGGCTGATGACCACACGCTTGTATCTCATGGTGGAGTCCTCAACGCGCCCCTTTTCCTCGGCGACTATCTCCGCTGAGGTCTTTGGTAGTGACATGTGCTGCCTCCCTTTCAGCTATGAGGCGTTGCTACCGACGACTCATACTGCCCGACGTAACGGTGTCGCCCACTGCTCAGCTCTCTTCCAGTGTCCTTCCTTATAACCGATGATACATAGAACCGAGACACTAAGACAGGTGAGAATTGGCTATTTACCTGAGCAGTATTGACCAGAAGATACGCGGAGCCAGACGCTCTGGCATCGCGGAGCTCAGGGAAGCTCGCAGAGCCCCGGACCTTCGCGTGCAATCCGGCACACTGGAGCGTGAAGCCTGACGAGCAGTCCGAGAGGCGGCTGAGGGTCGTGTTCGGAGCGGAGTCTTCTGCCGCCTGTCCGTTGGTGGCGCTACGCCCTAACGGCGGATGGCGGGAGCTCTATTCACCTGAACGCCTTGTAGGACAGCCCTCGGAAGATCGGAGCATAGAGGAGGGCCGGGACTCCTTTTCCCCGGCCCTCTACTTCTCGGCAGTTATCTCATCTAGCCCCTCGATAGCTTGGCTTGAGTGGGACTTTGCTATACCCTGCCTGCTCCACTAACCGTGGGTGACATGCCCGAGGTGGAAGTGTTGACCGCGATACTCGCGCATCCAGAGGTACACTGCAAGCCCAAAGAGCGCCAGGCCGAGCACGAAGTAGAACAGTTGAACCGCAAGCGAGGTGGGAAGGGCATTACCTAGTTTGCTGTCAATACTGACTATCTCCACTATCAGGTAGCCGTCCATCATCAGGCCGGCCACCACCGAGACGAGCACCGCCCATTCGCGGTGGATGAAGATGGTCGCAGCGGCGATCAGCGCACTGCCTCCTACGACGATCGCCAGCGCCAGGCCAGGGATCGTGTAGTCGTTGAAGGGGGTGCCAGCCAGCCAAGCGAGCGGCAACTTGTACCCAAAAACCACGCCTCCCACAACAGCAACCCCTCCAGCGATGGCACTCGTAGCGACAAACGCCGCGATGACGAGGAGTGCGATCCGTATGACTTCGTGTTTCCTAGCGGGCAGTTGCCGACCCGAAAACTCGGTCGTCCACAGAAATTCGGCCAGCGCGATCACCGCAAGGCCGATGTAAACCATGATAGACGAGAATTGTCCGACCACCGCGATCTGGGTGAGCTCCCATGCGATCATGATGAGGCCCGCCGCTACCGCGAGGAACACGCCCCATGCGTGACGGGTGAACACCGTCGCCGCGGCCAGGAGCGAGCTGCCTCCGACAACAATCGCCACCAAGGGCATAGGAACCGTGGCATCGGTATTCACGGGTGCGGCGTCCACTCCCGTCAGGACCAGTGTGCCTTGAGCGATGTCGAACACCGCGACAGCCGCGAGCAGGATGGTGAGCACGCTACGCAATACCTTGTGTTTCATCACCTTTCTCCTTTCGCGGCCTGAACCTCGGATTCCCGCCGAATGGCCCAGGCGCACTAGCGGGCCGCTCTGCCGTCTCTGACCTCACTCCTCCGTCGGCGTGATCTCAAGGTAGACCTGTTCGCGACCTCTAAGACGCCAGATCAGCCCGAAGAACGTCTTGAGCCAGCCGAACTGGCGGTCCGTCAAACTCTGCGCCTCTGTCTGCTCGGTGCCCGACAGGATACGTGCGGTGGCAGCTGCTATCGGGCCGCGTGGCCGACCCAGGCGAGTGCTCGGCGCGATCTGCACCGTGGCATCGTTGTGGATGCGCTTCACCTTGCCGCTGTCCTTTGTCGTCCAGACGTAGATCTTGCCGTTCGCCGGTGCGAACAAGACCGTGGTTACGACCGGAACGCCGTTCTTGCGGAAGGTGGTCAGGTTAAGAAAACGATAGCCCTTAAGCCCCTTAAGGGCCTCAACTGCCCGACTGGTCGTTGTGGTGGTCGTCACCATGAGATCTCACCTCCTTTCTATGGCTAGAGATACCTTCAGTATCAGTGTGCTACAAGGGCTATGATCTGCCATGACATATATTGTGCAAATTACTGATCAAGATTGATCAATAGCTCTCAGGACAGGCCCCTACGAGGCTTATTCAACCGAATGCTGGGAAGGGGATTCCCTGCAAACCCGACGCCGAAGTCATCGATCCACAAGGCGTAGTAGAATGCGGTCGAGTTGGGTTCTTGGACAAGGAGGATGAGAACCGATGCCCGAGGACGAACCAGATGCCATGGGCCTTGGCATGCCTCCACCGCCGGTGGTCTACTTGGGACCACTGATCTTAGGCCTGCTGCTCAACAGGAAGTTACCGGTTCCGTTCCTACCACGTCGGTTGACACGTATCCTCGGGTTGCCGCTCATTGGCGGCGGGGTGCTACTCGGAGGCTGGACCTTTCGGACGATGAGGCGTGCCGACACGCCGATCATCGGAGAACCGCTTGTGTCCGGGAGGCCGACATTGAGCCTGATCACGGATGGGCCTTTCCGCTATACCCGCAACCCAGGATACCTCGCAGGGGCGATGGTTTATACGGGCATCGCAAGCGTCACGAATGTACTCTGGGTTTTCCTTCTGATGCCGGTAACGCTGCTCATGATGCAACACACCGCGATTGAGCGCGAGGAACGTTATCTGGAAGGCAAGTTCGGCGAGGAATATCTACGCTATAAAGCACAGGTACGCCGCTGGATTTAGCTGTTCGTAGGCGAAGAGCTTGCGCCCGTAGGGAGGCAGTTGCCGCTCAGGTCTCTCTAAACAGCAACAGGCAGGACCTTTCGCGCAGCGTACGTTGTGCGGGACGTACCCTCGAGGAGCAGCCCGAGGACGGCGGAGAGTCGCGCTTGGCGTAGCCTTCTATCGACCGTATGTGGGAGGAAGTCTGGCACGCCGGGACCCAAGATCATCGCTGGTACAGCGTATGGGACGGCCATCTTGGACTGCCGTAGAGTTGCCGAGAGCCCGTCGTGAAAACCTCGACGGTCGTCATGAGATATCCTCCTCTCTGGCTGAAGAGTCCCCTCAGTGGCAGTGTGCTATGAGGGGGATGATCTGTCATGACACATGCTGAACACACTGCTGGTCAACCTTGATCGGTTCTCAGGCCAATCGGCTACGAGGCATAT
>DASSJP010000607.1:0-2049 GCA_035691165.1 Rubrobacter sp. | reverse complement strand
GGCGGAGGGCTCGATGTGGGAGGCTTTCCAACACGCCTCCTACTACAAACTGGACAACCTCGTCGCCATCCTTGACATGAACCGCCTCGGCCAGACCAGGGAGACGATGGACGGCTGGAATGGCGACCATTACGAGGCTCGGGCGCGTGCTTTCGGCTGGCACACGGTCCAGATCGACGGCCACGACCCCGAGCAGATAGACCAGGCCTACACCGAGGCGATGGAGCAGACTGACGCGCCGACCCTGATCATCGCGAAGACCAAGAAGGGAAGGGGCGTCTCCTTTCTGGAAGACGTTGACGGCATGCACGGCAAGCCCGTCAGCCCGGACCAGGTGGATGCGGCGCTCGAGGAGCTCGGCGGCACGAACGACCTGCTCGTCGAGGTGCGCAAGCCGGACCCCGGCACGGATGAGAACTTCACCGCCGGTCTTACCGGCCATCTTGAGCTTCCGACGTGGGAGATCGGGGACGAGGAGGCGACCCGAGGTGCCTATGGCGCGGCCCTAAAAGCACTTGGCGGCGCCCGCGAGGACGTCGTCGCCCTCGACGGCGAGGTGAGCAACTCCACGTACTCCCAGGAGTTCGCCAAGGAGTACCCCGAGCGCTACTTCGAAATGTTCATCGCCGAGCAGCAGATGGTCGCGGCTGCCGTGGGGATGAGCGTGCGCCGCAGGGTACCTTTCGCCTCCAGCTTCGCCGCTTTCTTCTCCCGCGCCTACGACTTCATCAGGATGGCAGCCATCTCCCGTGCCAACATCCGGCTCTCAGGCTCGCACGCGGGGGTCTCCATCGGGGAGGACGGTCCATCCCAGATGGCCCTCGAAGACCTGGCTATGATGCGGGCCGTACACGGCTCGACCGTCCTTCAGCCGTGCGACGCAAACCAGACAGCCAGGCTCGTCGCGGAGATGGCCGACACTGACGGCATCGTCTTCTTGAGGACCCTGCGCCCGAAGACGCCGGTGATCTACGATAGTTCAGAAGCCTTCCCCATCGGCGGAAGCAAGGTCGTGCGCTCCTCCGACGACGATGCTGTGACCGTGGTCGCGTCGGGCATCACCGTCCCAGAGGCCATAAAGGCCGCAGACGAGCTGCAAGAGAGCGGCATATCGGTGTGCGTCATAGACGCCTACTCCATCAAGCCGATAGACGGCGAGACGCTGCGCGACGCGGCACAGGCAACAGGCGGTAAGGTCGTCGCTGTCGAAGACCACTGGCCCGAAGGCGGCCTGGGCGAGGCCGTCCTGTCCGCGCTCTCCGAGGAGGCAGATACCCTCAACTTCGAGCACCTCGCCGTGGGGATAATGCCAGGCTCGGGCAAGTCAGAAGAGCTGATGGACGCCGCAGGCATCGACGCCAGCCACATAGCTAGCGCCGTGCGCAAACTGGCAAACAGTTAGAGCGAGACTTCATCTCTAATTGAGCGGCGCCCGGTTTGCCGGGCGCCGTTTTGTTGTACCACCCGGCAAAACCGGCTTCGATCTCCTCTCGCACGAAACGTTACGGATCTCCTCGTCGAGCGGAAATCGTTGCGATCCTGCGCTGGTGGCAGCATAATGTCGCCGGGTTACCAGGAGATAGGGTCGTGTTACGAACGAGGATAATGTTGCTCGGTGCGCCGAGCATCGAGCATGACGGTGTGCCGGTCGAGGTCGACACGCGCAAGGCGACCGCCCTCGTCGCCTACCTGGCTATGACGAGACGGGGCCACACGCGCGACGCGCTCGCCGGCCTGCTCTGGCCTGAATACAACCAGACCCGTGCCCGCGCCGCCCTGCGCAGGACCCTCTCGTCGCTGGGAAAGGCGCGCGCGGAGGGCTGGTTGCACGCCGACAGGGAGAGCGTGGACCTCGCCCACGACGCAATCTGGGTAGACGTAGATCGGTTTCAAGGTCTCCTGGCGGAGTGCCGGGGGCACGGACACACGGATCTGGAAGTGTGCCCCGAGTGCCTTCCCCCGCTAACCGAGGCGGCGACGCTGTACCAGGACGACTTCATGGCGGGCTTCGGCCTGCGTGACAGCGTCGCCTTCGACGACTGGCAGTTC
>DASSJP010000606.1:0-2025 GCA_035691165.1 Rubrobacter sp. | reverse complement strand
GAGGCCGTGTTCGCCGCCGCCGACGTCGTCGTCTCGCGCGACATGATCTACCCGCGCATCCACCCGGCCCCGATGGAGACCTGCGGGGCGGTCGCCGACTACGACGTCTCGACCGGCGAGATGACGATCTACATGACCTCCCAGGCGCCGCACGCCCACAGGACGCTCTTCGCCATAGTGTCGGGGCTGCCGGAGCACCAGATCCGCATAATCTCGCCGGACATCGGCGGGGGCTTCGGGAACAAGGTCCCGATCTACCCCGGCTACGTCTGCGCCGCGGTAGCATCACTCGTACTGGGTCGCCCCATCAAGTGGATGGAGTCGCGCGCTGAGAACCTGATGAGCACCTCCTTCGCCCGTGATTACCACATGGTCGGAGAGATCGCCGCCACGAGAGAGGGCGAGATACTCGGGGTGCGCTCGACCGTCCTCGCGGACCACGGGGCCTTCAACGCCCACGCCCAGCCGGGCGAGCAGTACCCCACAGGCTTCTTCCCGATCTTCACGAGCTGTTATGACGTTCCCGCTGCTTACGCGGAGGCGACCGGGGTCTACTCCAACAAGGCCCCAGGGGGCATCGCCTACCGCTGCTCGTTCCGGGTTACGGAGGCGATCTACCTCATGGAGCGTACGATGGACGTGCTCGCCGACGAGCTCGGTATGGACCCGGTCGAGCTCCGGCGTAAGAACTTCGTCAAGAAGGAGCAGATGCCCTACGTTTCCGTCATGGGCTGGGAGTACGACGGCGGCGACTACGAGGGCGCGCTGCAGGAGGCCCTGCGGATCGCCGGCTACGAGGAGCTTCTGAAGGAACAGGAAGAGGCCCGTAAAGAAGGCCGCATCATGGGCATCGGCCTCTCCACCTTCACCGAGATAGTGGGCGCCGGTCCAGGCAAGAAGTGCCACATCGCCGGGATAGAGATGTTCGACTCCGCCGAGCTGCGGTTGCACCCGACAGGCAAAGCCATCCTCAAGCTCGGGGTCAAGTCCCAGGGCCAGGGCCACGAGACGACCTTCGCCCAGATCGTAGCCGGAGAGCTCGGCATCCCCGCCGAGGACGTCGAGGTGCGCGAGGGCGACACGGACAACACTCCCTTCGGCCTCGGGACCTACGGCAGCCGCTCGACGCCGGTCTGCGGCGCGGCCACCGCCGTCGTCTCCCGCAAGATCAGGGAGAAGGCGAAGAAGGTTGCCGCCCATATGCTCGAGGCCGCCGAGGGCGACCTGGAGTGGACTGGGGAGCGCTTCCAGGTCAAGGGCTCCCCTGACCGGGGTGCGGGCATGGCCGAGATCGCCTTCGCCGCCTACACCAACGTCCCCGAGGGCGAGGAGGCCGGCCTCGAGGGCGTGACGTACTACGACCCGCCGGAGATGACATACCCGTTTGGCGCCTACATCTGCGTCGTCGAGATAGACGAAGGTACGGGCAGGACGGAGATCAAGCGTTTCATCGCGGTGGACGACTGCGGGGTGCGCATCAACCCGACGGTGGTGGACGGCCAGATCCACGGCGGCCTAGCGCAGGGCATCGGCACCGCCCTGATGGAGGTCATCGAGTTCGACGAAGAAGGCAACCACATGAACAGCAACTTCATGGACTACCTCACGCCAACCTCGATGGAGGTGCCCAACTACGAGTTGGGCGAGTTCGTCACCCCCTCCACGCACCATCCCCTGGGCGCGCGGGGCGTCGCCGAGTCCCCGACGGTCGGGTCTCCCGCCGCGGTAGTCAACGCCGTCGTGGACGCGCTCTCTCCTTACGGGGTACGCCACGTGGACATGCCGCTGACGCCGAACAAGATCTGGAGCCTCCTGCGGGAGAACGGGGAGGAAGCCTGAAAGCTACTCACCCCAACCACCTCTCCTGGCGCGCCGACTCGCTGCGGCGGGCGGGCGAGCTCGCGCAGGCGGAGCAGCCCTTCGCGGTCGTTACGGTCGTCCGCACCGAGCCCTCGACCTCAGCCCGCGCGGGCAACAGGGCCATCGTCTTCCCCGACGGGAGCATGGAGGGATGGGTCGGCGGCG
>DASSJP010000605.1:0-5485 GCA_035691165.1 Rubrobacter sp. | reverse complement strand
CTTCCTGGTCCCCGGTGTCTGTCTCGTCGTCGTATCCGTGATCCTCTGGGGCGCGCCTCTGCTCGCCGTCGGATACCGTATCGCCGTGCGCGACCATTAGCAGCGGTATTGCGGAAGTGATCTTTCGCAATACCGCTCTGTCAGCACTCTGTTCTGTTTCTGCGCGGCGCTCTAGCTTCTCTTCGGTCCGCCTCCGAAGAGGGTCTGGCGGGTCTTGTCGTCCATGTTTTCCAGCGAGCGGCGTAGCTCCTTGCCGACCTCTTTCGCGCGGCTGACGGCCGGGCGTGACTCGATAGCCTCGTACCATCGCTTCAGGTCAGGGTAGTCCTCGAGGTCCTGGCCCTGCTTCTCGTGGGAGACGAGCCAGGGGAAGATCGCCATGTCAGCGATCGTGTACTCGTCGCCTGCGACGTACTCGGTCTCGGAGAGTTGCCCGTCAATAACCCTGTAGAGCCGCGCGGCCTCGTCGGTATAGCGCTCAATTGCGTAGGGGATCTTCTCGGGGGCGTAACCCCTGAAGTGGTGGGCCTGTCCCAGCATCGGTCCGACGTGCCCCATCTGGAACATCAGCCACTGCAACACCAGATAGCGCTCGCGCGGGGTTTCGGGCAGGAAGCGTCCCGTCTTCTCTGCGAGGTAGATCAGGATGGCCCCCGACTCAGAGAGGGACATCGGCTCTCCGTCCGGGCCCTCTGGGTCGACGATCGCGGGCATCTTGTTGTTCGGGCTTATCTTCAGGAACTCCGACTCGTACTGGTCGCCTGCCGTTATGTCCACAGGCACGATGTTATAAGGAAGTCCCACTTCTTCGAGGAAGATCGTAATCTTCCATCCGTTTGGGGTCGGCCAGTAGTAGAGGTCTATTGGATGCGCCATAAGGCTTCTCCTCTAGTTTGGTTCGAACACCCTGCTATTGCATTGTATAGCGTCGAGTCTTCTCAGGCCGTCCTGCGGAGGAGGACCAGGGTCGCCAGGCAGACAGCCGTAAGCGAGAGATAGGAGAGGGCGTCGCCCCTGAAGTCCGCGAGGAATCCACCCAGAGGTGCCCCGACGGCGTAGCCGGATGCCCAGGCGAAGTTCGTGATGGCGAAGGCGACGGCCCCTTCCATCCCGGCCTTCTCGGTGCCGCGAGAGAAGAGCGCAGTCCCGGGGACGAGCGTCGCGTTGAACGCGCCGGCGGCGAGCACGACGAGAACTCCGATCACCCACGGGTTCCCGACCCAGGTCAGGAGGAGCAGGATGCCGATGGAGGCGAGCAGACCGGCGTACACGGGCGGGCGGTAGCCGGAGCGGTCGGACCAGCGTCCGAGCAACGGATGAACGAGAGCTTCGAAGACGGCGCTGATAAGAAAGACGGTTCCCACAGCCGCCGCGCCCCATCCTAGCCTGTTCAGGTCGAGCGGGACGAGCACGGCGAGCACGCTGAAAAGCAGGGGAGAGAGTCCTATGAACCAGAGGCTGGTCAGGAGCCGCGGATAACGCACTATGCTGAGCGCCGGAAACAGGGATCCCTCGCCGGAGGGGGCCGGTGCCGGCTCCAGGGCCGCCCAGACGGCGATGACCCCGCCCGCTACCGCGATGGTCGTGAAGGCGGGCACCAGGCCGACCGTGGCGGCGACGCTCCCGAGGACGGGGCCGAGGAGTGCCCCGACCACGGCGGCACTGATCATCACCCCGATCATCTCGGCCCGACGTTCCTCTGGCGCCCGGTCCACCAGCCAGGTGAACGCCGCGACCCAAGAGAGCGCGCTCCCGAACCCGCCGATAAACCGCGCCAGTATCAGTAGCCCTGCCGTGTCGACCAGCGCGAACATCACGCTGGTGATGGACAACAGGATCAAGCCGACGACGGCCGTGATCCTTACTCCGGAGCGCGAAGCCAGGTACCCGCCCGGTGCGCTACCTACCAGGACACCGGCCCCGTAGGCCCCGCTCAAAACGCCCACGGCGGACTTCGAGAGGGCAAACTCCCCTTTGAAGAAAGGCACGAGCGGCGTCAGGGCAGCGTAGAAGATCGTGTCCACGAGAACTATCGCGCAGCTGAGGGCAAGGAGTCGGCGCACGGCAATCATTCTAATGCCTGAGTTCTACGTGGGAGGCAAAGTTTTCACGGTACATGGCGCCGGGGCTGCTAACATGATCGGCGTGAGGAATGTACACAATATCTTTATCAGCTGGCTCGCGTGGGAACGACGGAGCCAGGGAAACAGGGCGCTCTTCGTCCTGTCGCTCTCGCTTGCGGCGTTCGTGACGCTCGCCTTCGTGTGGGCGTCGCTCTATCCTGATCCCGGCAACGCGGCGCGCTACTTCGCGTTCTACTGGGTGTGGGGACTCTGCGCCCTCGGGGTGCTCCTCGGGATGGCCGAGTACAAGACGAGCCCCTTGCGCAAGGGCAGGGAGCGCGGCCACCTCTTTATTCTGCTGTACATCGGCGCGCTGCTGATCGTGACCCGCGCTTTGAACATGGTCCTCTACTTCGGTTAGTCGTTTGTACAGAGCCCTCCTCTTCGACCTCGACGGCACGCTCGCGGAGACCGATTCATTGCACCTGCCAACGTGGGTAGATGCGCTCGAACCGTACGGTATCGAGGTGGACGAGGAATTCTACAAAGAGAGGATCAGCGGCAGGAGCACGGGCGAGATCGTAGGAGACCTGCTCCCCGACCTCACCGACGAGGAAGGTCGTTCCATCGGTGACGCCAAGGAGGCGAGCTTCCGCGAGCGCGCCTCCGAGCTCGAACCCCTGTCCGGTCTCGTGGACTTCATAAAGCAGGGCAGGGAGCGAGGGATGCACATAGCCCTGGTCACCAACGCCCCCGAAGCTAACGTCCATGCGATACTGCCAGCCCTGGAACTGCGAGACTCTTTCGATGCTGTCGTGCTCGCCGACGACGTGGAGGCCGTGAAGCCCGATCCCGCCCCCTACAAAGCGGCACTGAAGAAGACCGGAGTTCCCGCAGAAGAAGCCCTGGCCTTCGAGGACTCCGTCTCAGGCATTTCCTCCTCCGTCGCCGCGGGCATTCCGACCGTAGGTATTGCTTCGACTCAGGACCCCGAGAAGCTCCTCGGGGCCGGAGCTTTCATGACGGCGAAGGACTTCACCGACCCGCAGTTGAGGGCCCTGATCGGCGCATAGGGGGCCCTTACAGCGATAGATTTGCCTCGAGGAACGTCCGCAACCTCTGCGCATACTCGGGATGCTCGTATGCCTCGACATGCCCGTAGCCGTCCAGCTTCCAGAAATGCGCTCCTGGATATGCCGCCTTGAGGATCCGGGCTTGCTCGAAGGGTACGATGTCGTCTGCGGTCGAGTGGATGATGAGGAGCGGCACACCCTCATCTGAGAGCCTCGCGGCCTCTTTCTTCGGTACAACGTCCCAGGGGACGAAATCAGGGAAGATCCAGCCCACGAGCAGGATCGCAGGCCGGAGTAGCCTCCCGAAGGGTACGAACTCACCTATTTTTCCTTTGAGAAGGAGCGGGAGGTCGGCGTATCCAGCCTCCTCGACGACCGCTGCAACGCCCGTCCCTGGAGCCGCCCTCAGGGCGGTCGCGCCTCCCATGGACCAGCCGTGGAGAACGACGTTCTCCGCCTCGTAGCCTTGCTCGTGCAGCCAGTCGAGCGCGCCGCGCACGTCGCGCATCTCTCTGTAGCCGAGCGTGCGGCGTGTCCCGCCCGACTCTCCCTGCGCCCGCAGGTCGAGCAGGAGCACACCGTAGCCGGCGCCGTGATAGACGGGGACGGATTGCAGCAGGTGCCCTTCAAACTTGTACCCGCCCCAGCCGGGGATCAAGACCGCGGCCCGCGACGAGTCCTCAGCAGGCACCCACCAGGCGCTCAGACGGACTCCGTCCGTGCTCTGGATCTCGACGTCCATGTATCCGAGCCCGATAGTGGCAGGGGTCGCCTCGGGCGCCTTGCGCCGCGGGGAGGTCATCAATAGCACCACGAGCAATCCTGCACCGAAATACCCCAGGGACAGGATGACAAAGAGGATGAGCATGCGGCGGAGCGTTCTTCTCATCCCTCGGACGTTGACGGTGGAGACGCTAAAGAACCACCTCCACCGTCACAGGACCTGCCTCTTCGCCAAGCGAGACGGTGAGGAAATTACCTTCATGGTCCGGCTCTCGTTCCTCGCCGTTTATCTTCACGCTCTGCGCCGTCGTGACGCCGCGTAGCTCCAGCCTTACCTCCCCGCGCTCCGGCACGAACGAGCCCTCACGTTCACCGAGGTGGATGGTGATGCGGTCGTCGGAGATCTCGCAGGAGATCCTGCGTCGGGAGTACTCCCCTTCTTCGTAGCCGAAACCGTCGCCGGAATCCTCGTAGATGGTGGATTCTCCTGCGCCCTCGGAAGGGTAGATGAGCAGCGTCAGTGGGTCGTTCGCCCTCTCGCCTGTGTGATTTGCGTCCGGTCCCATCGGGACCGGGGTATTTGCCTTGACGTAGAGGGCTGGCTCGCCGAGGGGCGCGTGCGCGAGTATGTGTACAGGGCCTTCGAAGCGTTCACCGCTCCAGTAGTGGAACCATGTTCCTTCTGGCAGGTAGACGTGACGGTGCTCTATGCCTGGGCGCGTTATGGGGGCCACGAGGAGGGCGTCGCCTAGCAGGAACTCGTCGTCGGCAGAGTAGGTCGTCTCGTCTTCAGGGTACTCGAAGAGGAGCGGGCGCAGGATCGGCGCTCCTGTACGATGGCACTCCTCGAAGAGGGAGTAGAAGTAAGGGAGGAGTCGCTGGCGGAGTTTGGTCATCTTCCTGCACACCGACTCGCAGGGGTCGCCGAATACCCAGGGCTCCTGGTGGCTGGTCCCGATGGCGGTGTGGTTGCGGCAGAAAGGCTGGAAGACGCCGAACTCCGTCCAGCGGGCAAGGAGTTCCGCGTTCGTGTCGCCCGCGAAACCCCCGATGTCCACCCCAGCCCAGGCGACGCCGGAGAGGGCGAGGTTCTGGAGTTGCGGCATGCTCATCCACAGGTGCTCCCACCATGAGGAGTTGTCCCCCGTCCATTGCATGGCGTGGCGCTGCAGGCCGGCGTACCCGGCGCGGGTGATGACGAAAGGCCGCTCGTCGGGCCGCAGGGCCAGAAGACCCTCGCGGGCCGCGCGGGCCATCAGGGAGCCGTAAGTGTTGTGGATCTGGGCGTGCCACCTTGCCTCGCCCGTACGCCCACCTGGATGTACCACGTCGTCAGGCATCGTGGCCCCCTGGGGTATGAACAGCGCAGGCTCGTTCATGTCGCACCAGATCCCGGCGACACCTTCATCTGTGAGGATTGCCTGGTTCTCGCCCCACCACCTGCGCGTCTCGGGGTTGGTGAAGTCGGGGAATGCGCACACACCAGGCCAGACTGCGTTGTGGTACTCCTCGCCGCCGTGCGTCTTGCAGTAAAGGTCCTTCTCCCTGCCATCCGTATAGACGGAGTAGTTCTCGTCAGCTTTGACGCCAGGGTCTACGATGGTGACTACCCGGAATCCCTGCTCC
>DASSJP010000604.1:0-2774 GCA_035691165.1 Rubrobacter sp. | reverse complement strand
GAAGTTCGGTGATCGCTTCGAGTGGCACTTTATCGGGCATGTGCAGCGCCGCAAGGCCAGAGTCGTCGTACCGCGGGTCACGCTCGTGCATTCCGTGGACTCGGTCCGTTTGATCGAGGAGATCTCCAGGAGGGCCCCCGGGGATGGGGCCGACGTGCTCATCCAGGTGAACGTGGCCGACGAGGAGTCCAAGTACGGCGTCTCCGAGGAGGAGGTCGAGGCGCTGTTGGAGGCAGCCGCGGGTACGGGAGGAAGCGTCCGGGTGCGGGGATTTATGACGCTCGCGCCGCTGGTTGAAGACCCCGAGAACGTGCGCTATGTTTTCGCGAAACTTCGCACGATCCGTGATAGGCTACGAGAAAGTTGGAGTCCGCACTTCGATCTCTCGGAACTCTCCATGGGCATGAGTGGCGATTATGAAGTTGCGGTCGAGGAGGGAGCGACCGTGGTAAGGATCGGGCGGATGCTAATTGAGGAGGATGGGCCCGTAAGGAGGCAGGATGGGAGTTAGGGACCGTCTGGACCGGATCGCGGCCTGGTTCGGGTTCGGTGTCGATGACGAGGATTATTATGAGGACGAAGAGGAAGAGGACCGCCGTTATGGGAACGAAGCCTACGTGAACGGTGCGCGCGGCGCGGAGCCGGGACCGACCGTGAGACGCCTCGGTCGGGCCGAGCGCTCCTCTGCCTTCGGTACCTCCCTCGGGGATCTCTTCGGCAGCGAAAGCTCGGGTAGGGGAGACCGCTACGGCAGCCAGAACCCACCCGCGCATCTGCGGCCCGTCCCCGACCAGCGCACGACGCGCGTGAGCGTCCTCGAGCCATCGAGCTTCAACGACGCCCAGAACCTCGCTGACCGCTTCAAGCGCCAGCAGCCCGTGATCCTGAACCTCCAGAACGTCGACGGCGACCTGTCGAGGAGGATGGTGGACTTCTGCTCGGGCCTGACCTACGCGCTCGACGGCAACATCCAGTCGGTAGCAAACAGGGTCTTTCTGCTCACGCCGCGCGACGTCGAGGTCAGCGCGGAGGAGCGCAAGCGCATTGCAGAGCGGGCGTTCTTCAACCAGCTCTAGGAGCCTTCGAGGGGGACTTTGAAGAAGGTCGGGATAATTGGGGCGGGAAAGATCGGAGGCTCTCTGCTCCTCAGGCTCGCCGAATCCGGCGGTTTCGACCTCGGCGTAAGCGACATCCATCCCGAACAGCTGAGGCACTTCGAAGACGCCGGCGTCCGCACCACTTCCTCCAACCGCGAGCTCGCCGAGACCAGCGACCTTGTAATTGTCGCCGTCAAACCCTGGGACGTGGCGCAGGTCATGCAGGAGATCTCACCCGCCTTCGAGGACTCGAACAGGGCGGTCACGAGCGTCGCCGCAGGCGTCTCGATCGCACGTATCTCCGAGAATCTTCCCGAAGGGACTGCGGTCCTTCGCGTGATGCCGAACGTATGCGCATCAGTTGGACTCGGCTCCGCCGTCGTGACCTCGAATGAGGCTGGACGCGAAGCGCTGCCGACGGTCATGGACATCTTCCGCCACGTCGGGGATGTCATGGAGTTGCCCGAGCGGCTCTTCGACGCGGCGACGGCTCTGCACGGGTCGGGACCGGCGTACGTCGCGCTCTTCGCCGACGCCCTGATCCAGGCCGGCGTCAGGGAGGGAATTCCGCGCGACGTCGCGCGCCGGTTGGTGATCGGCACGATAGGCGGCACGTCTGTTCTGTTGAAGGAGCGGAGCGCCCACCAGGTTCGGGACGAGGTGATGACGCCGGGAGGTACGACTGCCGCGGCGTTCGTCGCGATGGAGAAGGCGGGGTTCGTCGCCGCGGTCTACGACGGGGTCGAGGCGGCGACAGAGAAGGCGCGGGGGCTCGGCGGATGACGGCGGCCCTCCTGCAAGACTTCGGCTTCAGCGTGGCGAGCCTTCTCGGGGCGGCGGTCAACTACACGTACTACATACTCTTCGGGTTCATCATAGCCTCCATCCTCTTCTCCTGGTTCCCCGGCTACCCTTCGAGCGGCGTCATGCAGGCCATCTACGACGCTGTCAAAGCCGTGACCAATCCCATCCTGTGGCCCATAAGGAGCCGCGTGCCGATGCTGCAGTTCGGCGGGTTCGGGATAGACCTCTCGCCGATCATCGCGATCTTCGGGCTCTCTATCGCCAGGACCTTGCTTCTGATCCTCATCGAAAACTTCATTCAACCTGTGACGGGGTGATCTGATATGCCTATACGACCGATAGATATAAGGCGCAAGGAGTTCAAGAACGGCTTCCGCGGCTACGACGCGAACCAGGTTGACGATTTCCTGGACGCCGTTGCCGACGAGTTCGAGCGCAACTACACGGAGAACCAGAGGATGCGCGAGGAGGTGTCGAGCCTCCGCGACAGGCTGCAGCAGTTTGAGGACCTTGAGGGCTCCATAAGGGCCGCCCTCGTCCACGCTGAGCAGGCCTCGAACGACCTACGCAGGGCCGCGACCCAGGAAGCCGAGGATCTGAGACAGAGCGCCCAGAGGGAGGCCGACTTCACCATCAGGGAGGCGCAGACCCGCTCGCACCAGATGCTCGCCGACTCTTCGGCGCGCATCGAACGCGTCCAGGACTCCTACGAGGCGCTGCAGGAGGCGAAGCGGAGCTTCGCGAACGACTTCCGTCTCCTCCTGAAGACCTACATGGACATGATGGAGAAGATGGAGGTGTCTTCGGCGAGGGAGATAGAAGCCTCCCTCCGCGAGCGTCTCGACACCGAATCCATCGCCGTCGTCCGCGAGG
>DASSJP010000603.1:0-3381 GCA_035691165.1 Rubrobacter sp. | reverse complement strand
TGAACGTGGTGCGTACGGGCGACTCGCAACTGCATTTTCCGTACCGCGACGCACAGGCTAGCTATTCACCCAACTTCGGCTAAGAGTCATTCTCCGAAGTTCAACGTAACAAGCGACCCGTCGAGCGCGGCGGCAAGCACTCTAGGGCGGTATGTCGCGACCCCTTCGGCCCCGAAATGCGCTAACTAAGTCGCATTCGTTGCACCATTATGTAGCAAGCTGTTGCGACTCGTAACGGCACTACTGCCCGAGAAATCCTGCACCCCAGGATCAGAAAGCTCAACCCTTGGCGGGGACACCGTTCGGGTCTACCTCCCCTGCCTTGGCAGCGATCCCAGAGTGATCCGAGTTGGCCCCGACCGCGTACACCCCTTGTCAAGCAAATGCATCAAGAAATAGAAAAGAGAAGATTTTGTCCAAGAAACTAGGGCTAGTGTTGCTGCTCGCAGTGGCACTCTCGCTGAGCCTCGTCTCGGTGGCCTTCGCCCAGGGTGCCAACCAGAAAGTGTTCATGGCCGACCTCAACCCGCTCAACCACTCGGGGGCACACGGCCACGCCCTGCTGCAGAAGGATGGTAGACAGCTCGACACCAAGATCAACTCCCAAGGCCTTGCCTCGAACCTCCCCCACGCCCAGCACATCCACGGCATGGCACAAGCCATAAGCGAGTGCCCGACCCTGGCCGCCGATCAAAACGGCGACGGGCTGGTCAACACGGCAGAGGGGTTGCCTTCCTACGGACCCATCCAGGTGTCTTTGACCACCAGGGGCGACACTAGCCCGGCTAGCGCTCTGGCGGTCAACCGCTTCCCCGTGGCAAACTCAGACGGAGCGGTCAACTACAAGCGCACCTTCGGGGTTAGCGCTAAGGTAGCGAGGAACCTCGGCGACTTCGCCATAGTCCAGCACGGCGTGGATCTCAACCACAACGGCCGCTACGACTTCAGCGCGGGTCCGAGCGAGCTCGATCCCTCTCTGCCCCAGGAGGCCACCATCCCGGCAAACTGCGGGGTCATCGACCGCGTAGGTTAATACCAAGGCATCTGCTCAAGGAATGATGTAGCAGAGAAGTGGCGGGGTCTCCTTGTGGGACCCTGCTACTTTCGTCTAACACTCGACGCTCTATTGGCCGGAGTGCCTGAAAGGGATTTCATCCGAAAGCTCTCTGAGCGGCAGTGAACGGCGCGAACTCAGCCGATGGTGGATCCATCGGGCAGGGAGAAGATATGGGAAGCGGCTCACGGACGATCGGGACGCGCAGGGGGCCATGGGTAGGGTTACTTTTCGCGATGGTGCTGATGCTCAGCGCCTGCGTCAGTGCCTGCGCAGGGGAACCCGGCAAGGAGGCAGCAAACGCTCAGACCAGGGACCACACGGCCCATGCAACCACGAAGAAGGCTCATAAAAATGAGGCCCACCTGGCCGAAACCCACCCGTTGCCTGACCTCGGTATCCCTCCTACCCCGACAAACCTAACCCCCGGCAGGTACGCAACCGACGAGTTCGAGCCTTCCGTCTCCTTCAGCGTGGGCAAGGGCTGGGCGATAAACAACCCCGAGAAGACCGATCACTTCTCCATCTACAGCAGAGACTTCGCCAAATCCGACAAAGAATCGGGGGCCGTCCTCACCTTCGTCAACGTACGCGCGGTCTTCGATCCTCAAAGTCCGACGGAGGACAACATCCGGTCTAAACCGAAGGACCTTCTCGCGTGGTTCGAACAGCACCCGAGGTTAAACATCTCGAAACCGGCCCCCACGACCATAGGGGGCGTCTCCGCCAAGCGGTTCGACGCGAGCGTATCCTCCTTGCCAAAAGAGAGACTCGACGAGTGCCCAAAGTGTCTTCCCGTCTTTGGTTTGCAGTACGAAGAGCCGGTCTCGATCCTCAAAGAATATAAGCAGCGGATCACCCTCGCGGAGGGCCCGAGCAGTGAGAGTGTAGCCATCATCCTTTATGGCCCGCCCGATCAGATCGATTCGTACCTTCCGAAGGCGCAAGAGGTCCTCAAAACCGTAGAGTGGAAAGGCGCGTAAGGGTTAGCGCCCAAAGGCCTTACACCCAACATCGTGGAGAGACTGTCCGAGAAGCCTCGTACGCGTCCGTGGTGTACTCCCAAGGACCGCCGATAAGGCGCTTATCGACCCGTTTCGCCTTCCTCATAGCGGCGGGATACACCCCCGGAGCGTCGCTCAGGCACCTTTTCGGCCAGTCTCGGAAGGAGTATTCCCCGAAGGTCGGCCTCCGATGTTAGCCTCCTTCCTGCTACGCAGGATCGTCTCTACGCCCGTGATCAAGGCGCTTAGCCACACTCCCCCAGCCGCGTAGCCCGCTATGACGTCGCTGAAGTAGTGCACGCCAAGATACATCCTGCTGAAGCCTATAAGCACCACCACAAGCGCAGCCCCGCAGATCAGCGCCACCCGGGCCTCCCAACTCCTCAGCCAGAGCAACACGGCCAGGTAGGCAATCATCCCGTAGGCTACGAAGGACTCCATCGCGTGGCCGCTTGGGAACGAGTAGCTCGTCTCGACGAGCAAAGGGTGTGCGAAGTGGGGACGCGGGCGCTGGAAGATGTCCTTAAGCAGCCAGTTGAGGATAGCGCTTCCGGCCACCGCCGCGATCCAGGTCCAGAGCAACATCCACAGGCGTTTCCGGGCGAGCAAAGCCGCCACCACTACCCCGAGGAGCACTATTGCCACCGTGGAGCCGAAGGCTGTGACGATCAGGAAGAAGGTGGTCAGGTGCGGCGTGGCGTGGGAGTGCAGGTAGTCGTCGAGAGCCCGGTCGAAGCGCACTATGGGGTCGCCGGTCAAGAGGTCCTCCACGAGCCCGCCGAAGAGCCACAGGCTCCCCCCCGCGACAAGCAGCCCCACCGTGAGATGCAGCCCCAGGTACTGCCCCGGCGTCAGGCGCCTGAGCAGCCACCCAAGCTGGGCGTCGTAGCGCCTCCTCAAGCGGGCCACCGGAGGGTAGGCGAGAAGCGCTTCGCCCCAACCCACCAGGCGCGTCCTGTTGCGGGCTGCCCAGCGGTAGGCCAGGTAGAAGCCGACCGCCAGGGCGACCACTGCGGCGAGCAGAAGCGTCGCCCGCCCCAGCCACCTCTCCACGAGCGCGAGGCTGCTGCCCAGGAAGTAGCCAATAAGGACCACCGCCGTGGCCCACACCGCGCCTCCCAGGGCGTTGTAGAAGAGGAAGGTCATCCAGCGCATCCTGCTCATGCCCGCCACCAGCGCCCCGAAGACCCTAAGGCCCGAGAAGAAGCGGGCCAGGAACACGGCTTTCCCCCCGTGGCGGGCAAAGAATGCCTCCGCGCGGGAGAGGCGCTCGGGGGTGATCCGAGCGTAGCGCCCCCAGCGCAGCACGAACGGACGTCCCCC
>DASSJP010000602.1:0-8076 GCA_035691165.1 Rubrobacter sp. | reverse complement strand
CCCGAGACCACCACACGCACCTCGGAATGAAGCTGGTTCAATAGCCAACTCCGCCCCCAGACGGTAACGGGGATGTAGCCGGTGCCGTCGTAGAGCTGGACCGAGAACCCGGGGGCCCTGCCCCTTACCGGCTTGCCGACCGGCCGTGTCGACACGACCGTTCCGAAGATGGTGGCCTTCTCGCCGACGCGCAGGTCGGAGATTCTCTTGACGTTGGAGAGATCTTCATGCCTGGATGGGTAGTGCGAGACCATGTCGGCCAGCGAGGCTATGCCAAGGTCGCCGAGCGCGGACTCGATGCGCGGCCCTACACCGGGTAGCTCGGTCACCGGCCTCTTTCGCAGGTCCGTCAGGGTGGTGCGGCCGGGGAGCGTGATCCCTGGTGTGTCGCCGGTTCTAGAGGTGGGCCACGCCATAGGCTCCCAGGCCAACGTGTGACCCGACGACGCCGCCGATCTCGGCGACGAGTTTCTCCTCGACACCAAGGTTCTCGGCGAGCTCGGAGACGAGCTCCGGCGCCGCGATGTGCCCGAAATAGAGCGGGCGCCCGGCCTCGACGGCTGGCCTGACCTCATCGACGATCGCGGCCATCTGGCGCTTGCGTCCGCGGGTGCGCTTGAAGGGCACTACCTCTCCCCCGGCAACCTTCAGGACGGGCCGCACGTCGAGCGCCGTCCCGACCAGTCGCTGCGCCCTCCCGATTCTCCCGCTCTTGGCGAGGTACTCGAGGGTACTCACGGCGAACAGCACGTTCGCCCGCTCTACTTCGGGCACATCGCCGCGCCGGAACTCGTCTCGGAGCTCGCCGAGAACCTGGGCGTAGAGGAGAAACTGGTCGCCGAGATCGGCGGCGTGGTCGGGTCCCACGTCGGGCTGGGAGCCTATGGCGTGGCCCACCTCTAGTTCGAGCGACTCCGTAGGGGCTGTTCTGCCTGAACGGATGATCCTCACCCAACTTCGTTCGCGGCCCGTAACCGAGCTTCCCGGCGTAGGTCCGCGTATCGAGGCCGCGCTCGGTGACCTCGGGATAGCCTCCATCGCTGACATGATCTCGCACTACCCTGCTCGCCACGAGGACCTCTCCAACGTGAAGAGGATCTCCGAGCTGCGCGTTGGGGAGAGGGCCACGGTCGTCGGCACGGTGGTCTCGACCCGTCCCGTCGGAAAACCCGTAAGGGGCCGCGCTCCCGGCTTCTCGGCCCAGCTCTACGACGGCACGGGTTATTTCCCTGTGACGGTATGGGGACGGAGCTGGCTCCTGAACCAGCTTCTGCCGGAAGTGCGGATAGTCGTTTCCGGCGAGGTCCAGAGCCGCTACGGTATCCAGATAGCCGCCAGGAGCATCGAGGTTGTCGATGACCCCGCGGGTGAAGAAGGGCCCCACGCTGGCCGTTTCGTCCCTATTTACCCGGTCAACAAGGGCATTCAGGCACGCCGGATGAGGACCCTCATCCACCGCGCCCTCGACGCGTCGGGCCGTATCCTCGATCCGCTGCCCGCCGATGTGCTAGTGCGCCACGGCCTGCCCAATCTGCACGACGCCGTGCACGAGGTCCACTTCCCGACGGAGCGGGCACGCCTCAAGGCGGCGATGGGACGTTTGATCTTCCACGAACTATTCCTGATTCAGGCGGGTCTCGCAGCCCGCAAGGCGCGCCTGGACAGGACCGAGGTCGGCGGAAGGCACAGGGGCGACGGAAGCCTCCTCAACCCGTTCCTGAAGGGTCTCGCCTTCGGACTCACGGCAGCGCAGGAGCGGGTCATAGCCGAAGTCCTCGAGGACATGCGCCTGGAGAAACCCATGCGCCGCCTCCTGCAGGGGGACGTTGGTAGTGGAAAGACCGTCGTCGCCGTCGCCGCGCTGCTTACCGCCGTCGAGGCAGGGGGACAGGGTGCGATAATGGCCCCCACCGAAGTCCTCGCAGAGCAACACTTTCTCTCTATCTCCGCTGCCCTGGCCGATCTGCCGGTCAAGGTGGTGCTCCTCACAGGTTCACAGGGCGCGGCTGAAAGGCGCTCGGCCCTCGAACAGATTGTCGGCGGCGAGGCCAACGTCGTCGTAGGGACGCACGCCCTCATACAGAAAGGCGTAGATTTCAGAGACCTCTCGCTCGTCGTTGTGGACGAGCAACACCGTTTCGGGGTCGGCCAGCGCACGGTGTTCCGGGAGAAAGGGACGACTCCAGACACGCTCGTTATGACGGCAACCCCGATACCGAGGACGCTCTCACTCACGCTATACGGCGACCTCGAGGTCTCCATAATCGACGAACTTCCGCCTGGACGAAAGCCTGTTGAGACGAAGGTCGTCGACCCCGCGGAGCGGATCGGGGCTTACGAGGAGGTAAGACGGGAGATGGAGGACGGCAGGCAGGCGTATGTGATCTGCCCGCTCGTCGAGGAGTCAGAGGCACTGGAAGACGTGCGCGCGGCGGAGGAGCTTCGGGAGGAGCTGGCCGCGGAGATCTTCCCCGAGAGACGGGTCGGGCTCCTGCACGGCAGAATGAAGGCGCAGGACAAACGCGAGGTAATGGCTTCGTTCAGGGCCGGGGAGATCGAAGTCCTCGTCGCCACGGTGGTTGTCGAGGTAGGGGTGGACGTGCCGAACGCGAGCGCCATAGTCATCGAAGGCGCCGAGCGATTCGGTTTGTCCCAGCTACACCAGCTTCGTGGCCGCGTGTGCAGGGGGCTGCATCCCCCGAAGTGTTTCCTGGTTGGCGACCCGAAGACCGAGGACTCCGAGCGGCGCCTCGAAGCGCTGGTGGAGTACCAGGACGGTTTCAAGTTATCGGAGGTTGACCTCGCGATCAGGGGCGAGGGCACCCTCTTCGGGAGCCGCCAGAGCGGAATGCCTGACCTCAAGGTTGCAAAACTCCTGCGCGACGTGGACGTCCTCGTCGAGGCGAGGCGCGAGGCTTTCGCGCTCGTGGCAGGGGATCCCACGCTAAAGCGGCCCGACCACAGGCCGCTGCGGCGTGAGATCAGGGAGCTGCTCGGCGCGAACGTCGAGTGGCTGTTCAGGGAGTGAGCCCTTGAGGGTCATCGCAGGGTCGGCACGAGGCACAAGGCTCGCCCCCGTCCCGAAGGGCGTGCGCCCTACCTCTGACCGCGTGCGTGAGAGCCTGTTCAACTCCCTAGGACAGTTCTTCGAAGGCGGAAGTGTGCTCGACCTCTATGCTGGGACGGGCGCTTTAGGGATTGAGGCCCTCAGCCGCGGCAGCGAGAGGGCCGTCTTCGTCGAGCGTGACTGGCGGGCGCGGGCGGTGATCCTCGAAAACCTGCGCAAGACAGGCTTCGTGGACAGGGCTCAAGTTATCGGTGGCGAGGTCGAATCCGTGCTCGGGCGGCTCGTCGAGCGTGATGAACCATTCAATTTGATCTTCGCGGACCCACCATATAGAATCGCTGCGGCGGAGGTCGGGGGTATCTTGTACCGGCTACGTTCTCTGCTCGCGCCCGGAGGAAGGGTCGTGATCGAGGGCGGCGAGGCTCCGGTTGAGGGCGCAGTACGCAAGAAAGGGGAAACGCGCCGCTATGGCGGCACGTTCGTAACCATACTTGAGCGGTCCGAGCTGACAATGATCGTGGCTGTGTGTCCCGGTAGCTTCGACCCCGTCACTACGGGGCACCTGGATATCATCAGGCGTGCTGCAAATATCTTCGACCACGTAGTCGTGGCCGTGGGAGGCAACTTCCGCAAGCAGTCCCGGCTCCCTGCGGTCGAGCGGGCGCGGCTCATAGAGAAAGTTACCGCCGACATGGACAACGTCTCCGTGGAGGTGATGGAGGGTCTCCTGGTCGACTTCGCCAGGGAGCAGGATGCTCAGGTGATAGTGAAGGGCCTGCGGGCCGTCTCGGACTTCGAGTCGGAGTTCGAGCAGGCACAGCTCAACCGGACTCTCTTCCCTGAGCTCGAAACGGTCTTCATAATGGCCTCTGCGGAGCATAGCTTCCTCTCCTCGAGCGCGGTCAGGGAGATAGCTTCGCTGGGCGGTGAGGTGCGCGGGCTCGTGCCCGACGGCATACTTGAGACCGTGAGGCAGATATATTCAGGCCCGGACGGTAAGATATAGGGATCGTAGGCAAAGGATAGGTAGTAGAAGATGGACGTACTGGTACTCATAGACAGGTTGGAAGAACTGGTCGAGGATGCGCGGAGCTTCCCCGGTTTCGGAAACACGGCGATGATCGACCGGGACGCAGCCTTCGACATCATAGACCAGATGCGCCAGACCATACCCGAGGAGCTCAAGCAGGCGCGTTGGATCGTGAAGGAGCGTCAGGCGATGCTCGACGAAGCGCGCAGCGAGAGCGACCGTATCATCCGAAGCGCCCAGGACGAGGCGGAGAAGATCACCTCGGAAGAGGAGGTCCTCAAGCGTGCCGAGAAGCGCAGCGCGGAGATCATGGAGGACGCCCGCCGCCGCGAGCGCGAGATAAGGCTCGGCGCTGAAGACTACGCGGACGAGGTCCTCGCCAACCTCGAAGACAACCTCGGCAAGCTCCTGGAGGCCGTGCAGCGGGGCCGTACGAAGCTGCAGGGCGTTCAGGAACAGTAGCTCGTAGTAAACTAACCGCCGTGAACCATTTGATCCCCCTCAGGCGACCCGGCGCGGAGGTTGGAGACAGGCACGACGTGCGTGCCGAGTTCTCCGTCGATCCCTTCGACCTCTACGGACGCCATCACGAGGTCACGAAGGCCGAGGCCGACGTAGGCGTGACGCGCCTCTCCGAGGGTCTGCACCTCGACGTTCAGGTCACCGCTACGGTGCTGACGACGTGCGACAGGACGCTGGAGCCGACGGAACTGCGGCTGGAGTTCGGCGACTCGGAGTTCCTCCCTGGACCTGGCAACCCCGAGGTAGCCGTGGAGGACTGGACCCTCGATCTGGCGCGCTATACGGAGAACGCGCTGCCGAACGAGGTTCCTATGCAGGTTTTCGCGCCGGGCACCGAGCCGGTTCAGCCCGAGGGCGATGGCGGCGAGGTGGACCCGCGCTGGCGGGGCCTCGACGACTTCTTCGCCTCGGGATTTTAAGTTAGAAGCAACCAGGAGGTAATACCATGGCCGTACCAAAGAAGAAGACGTCCAAGGCGCGCAGAAACCAACGCCGGGCACACCATGCGATCACAGGCCCCGGCCTCGTCCCGTGTCCGAACTGCGGCGAGCCGCACGTCCCGCACAGGGTCTGCCAGGAGTGCGGTTACTACAAGGGCCGCACGGTGGTCGCCGTTGAGGGAATCTAGCCCCGAAAAATAGATAAGCCGACAAGTGCGTATTGCGGTAGACGCCCTCGGCGGAGACAACGCCCCGCGAGAGGTCGTCGAAGGCGCCGTCTCCGCCGCAAGGAATTTGCCGCGGGATGAGATCCTGCTCGTCGGGAAGCTCGACGAGATCAAACCTGTGTTGGCCGATAACCCCCCGGCGAACGTGTCTCTACGTTCCGCCGGCGACGCCGTTGGTATGGACGAGGAGCCTGCTGCGTCTCTGAAGGCCCATCCCGACGCGAGCGTCGCCGTGGCCGCCGAGATGGTCCGTGACGGGGAGGTTGACGCGTTTTTCTCCGCAGGGAACACGGGCGCGACGGTTGCGGCGGCGCTGCTGCGGATCGGACGCCTGGAGGGATGCCGCAGGCCCGCGATCGCCACGATGCTCCCTTTCCCAACCCCCGTGTTGCTCCTCGACGCGGGGGCCACGGTCGCCTGCAGGCCGCAGGACCTGATGAATTTCGCTATTCTTGGGGGCGTGTTCGCGAAGCGTTATTTCGGACTGGAGGATGATGCGCGGGTCGGGCTCGTCAACGTCGGCGAGGAGCCGGGGAAGGGTAACGACCTCGCCAAGGAGGCGTACCGCCTGATGGACGAGTCCGGAGTCCGTTTCGTTGGGAACGTGGAGGGCAGGGACGTCGGGCGCGGGGTGGCAGACGTCCTCGTGACGGACGGCTTCACCGGCAACATCGTCCTCAAGACCGCCGAGGGGGTGGCGCGTGAGATTCTCCTCATGATCCGCTCCGCGATGACGGGCAACGTTGTGAGCAAACTGGCCGCCGGCATCCTTCGTCCGCGGCTGCTCGGGGTGAGGGACAGGGTTGATCCCGAGAACTATGGTGGTTCCTTCCTGCTCGGCGTCCGCGGCGCGGTCGTGATCGGCCACGGAAACTCGCACGCGAGGGGCGTCGAGAACGCCTTGCTCGGCATCTCGCGTGCAGGAGCTGGCCTGACCGAAGACCTCCAGGAAGCACTTCTTGCCTACCATGCGCGCTCCTCGGAAGGAAGGTCAGCGTGAACGGCACTCCGGCGGGCAGGATCGTGGGCGTCGGTCGCGCCCTCGGCAGCAGGGTCATTACCAACGCCGACCTGGAGAGCGTACTCGACACGACGGACGAGTGGATCTCGACGCGCACAGGGATCAGGGAGCGCCGATTCGTCGCGGAAGGCGAGAACGCGGCGACGCTCGCCATCGAAGCGTCGAAGAAGGCGCTCGAACATGCAGGAGTCGACGGCGGGTCTGTAGATCTCGTAATCTGTGGAACGTCAACAGCGCCAGAGTCCATGCCCTCGGTCGCGTGCCTCGTGGGGGAGGAGATCGGGGCGCCTGGCGCCGGCGCGATGGACGTTGCGGCCGCGTGCGCCGGGTTCTCCTACGCCGCATCCGTAGCCTCATCCATGATCCACTCGGGCGCGGCGGGCAGGATCGTGCTCATCGGGGCCGACGCGATGAGCACGATAGTAGATCAGGGCGACCGCTCGACCGCCGTGCTTTTCGGCGACGGCGCCGGCGCTGTCGTGCTGGATGCCGACGGCGGAGACGCAGGTTTCATCGACCACATCCTCGGTGCCGACGGCAGGGGAGCCCCGCTCGGGCGCGCAGGCCACCCCGGCGACGACGAGAAACTCTTCCAAAACGGCCGCGAGGTCTTCAAGTTCGCCGTCAGGATTCTGCCGGACATGGTGGGGAAGCTTATCTCCCGCAACGGGCTCTCGCCCGACGAAGTCCAGTACGTCATCCCGCATCAGGCAAATGCACGCATAATACGCGCCGCGATGAAGAAGATGGAGGTGGCGGAGGACCGCGTGGTCATCAACCTGGACAAGTTCGGGAATACGTCGGCTGCGAGCATCCCGCTCTCGTACCCCGACATCTACGACGACATGCAGCCTGGAAAGTACGTCATCACCGTAGGCTTCGGGTTCGGCCTGACCTGGGCTGCGAACCTGTACAGGATCTAATTTGCGTAGCAGCGAGATGCAAAGGGCCGTCGTCTTCCCCGGGCAGGGCACGGCCGGTGGTGAGATCCGGGGCGATGTCAGAGACGCCGTGCTCGATTACGTTGGCGACGAAGAGGTGCCGTACCAGCTCTCAGTCTTCGCCAGCTCCGTCGACCTTTTCCTCCGATTGCGGAAGGCGGAGATCGAAGCCGACGTGGTCGCGGGTCACTCGCTCGGCGAGTACGCTGCTGCCCACGCCGCCGGTAGTCTCGGGCTCGAAGACGGCGTGCGGCTCGTCGCTGAAAGAGACCGCCTGATGAACGAGGCCTCGCGCGAGAACCCGGGAGGGATGGTAGCCCTGATCGGCGCTGACCCCGAAGAGGTCGCGCGGGTCACAGAAGAGGCTGACGGTACTGTCGTCGCGGCGAACTTCAATACGCCCCGCCAGACCGTCATCTCCGGGGAGTTGGATGCTCTGGAGAACGTCACAGAACGCGTGCGCGGGCGGAGGGTCAGGCTGGAGGTGGCCGGTGCTTTCCATTCTCCGCTCATGGCGGGGGCTGCGGGGGAGATGGACGATCTCCTTGAAGGGGTCCAGTTCGAAGAACCGGAGATCCCGATGGTCGGGGCGACGGAAGGGGCGCTGTTGACGACTGCGGATGAGGTAAGGGAGGCGTTGCGGAATCAGATGCTCTCACCCGTACGCTGGGTTGTCGTGGTCGAGAGTCTGCTGGAGTTGGGGGTGCGTGAGATCTTCGAGGCTGGGGAGGATGGGACTCTGACCAGGATGTTGCGGGACTTCAAGAGAAAAGACGTCGAGGGCAGGACGGCGAAGGAGGTGCTCTCGTGAAGGCACCGCTCGGGCCG
>DASSJP010000601.1:0-2112 GCA_035691165.1 Rubrobacter sp. | reverse complement strand
TGGTTCCACGAGCTTCAGGCGATCGAGGACTGAGATCCCGCCCAGGATGATCGTGTACGTCCTCACGTGATCGCCGGTGAAGCCGGTTTTGGAATGCAGAAGGATAACGTCGCATAGATGCTCAGGCCGCACCAGGCTCCTGCACCCACGAGGAACGGGGAGAGGTGAACGGTAGACCCGAAGCGGCCTTCGTTGGCTATTACCTGGACGAGTCAGACCCTGATATCCTCATCCTGCGTCGTCGGGACAACTCTTTCGTTGCGGCCTTCAGCGCGAGCGGAGCCACCAGAGAGGGCATTTGCGAGGCCGCCAAGGAAGATTACTACCGCTCCTCGAGAGACGAATCCTCCCGATAAGCCGGCGGTACGCAGTCCAGCGAAACCCCGTCTCACTCAGGATCTCTTGCAGCAGCCACGGTCCTTGACCGCCTGTGAACGCAGGAGTGTCATGTAGCACAAAGTGCCTTCCGATACGGACTCCTCCGACGCATCTTGTTACACTTGATATTTAGAAAACAGCGATCGCTCTAGATTGCTTGATATCCGTCGGCGTCCCATGTGAAGGCTTCTTCGAGTCGTCTCTTCAAGGGCTCGGCCCCATAGAAAGGGGAATATCGGGTGCAGTGGGCAAAGGAGGCGCTACTCATGATCGGGAAGAAACCAGAAGGGCACGGCGCACAACAACAGTCCCGCTGCCAGATGGGCCACTTTCTAGGCGAGTCGTCTTCGTCCTGTGCAAAACCCGCGAAGGTTAACGTCGATGGCCTTGCTCTGTGTGAGGGGCACGCCGTGGAGGTCAAGCTGGAAGGACAGATCTCCTGCTGGGAGGAGATCCTGGCCCACCTCGATCTGTGGTCGAGGGAGGCAACCCGCCAGAACAGGCCAGACATCGTCGGGCTCATGGAAGTAGAGCGAAGGAAGGCGACCTCCGCACTAGCGCGGGCCCGCTCGGACCTGGGTCTGGTCAGGAGGGAATCATATGGGAGAGAAGCGTCCTGGGGAAGTGGGGCGTTAATTAGGAGAGCCTATCTTCCTCTTGATCCAGGAGTCGCCCAGCCACCCTCTCCAGAGCTTCGACATCTTCGACGTAGATGATGCGTCGCCTGATCTGGACGGCACCCTCGTCCTGCAGCCTCCCGAAAGCCCTTGTAACAGCCTCCCTGTTTGCCCCGATCATGGTGCCAAGGTAATGGTGGGTGTAGCTTGTTGGTATGCTGATCTCTCCTGCTCTCTTGACCCCCTCGCTCTCGACGAGCAAGAGTATGTGGCTCGCAAGCCTCGCTGGCACCCCTTTCAGCGTCACGTCCTCTATCCTCGTCTCGTAGTAGTGGAGACGCTCTGAGAGGAGGCTTACCATCCGAATACCAACCTGAGGTTTCTTTAGGATCAAGCGCTCCAGGTAGGCGCGATTCATGGCGAGCAAGATGGAGGGCTCTGTGGCCTCTGCGTAGGCGTCCCTGAGACGATGGCCGGTGAAGGCCACCTCCCCGAAGACCGTCCCTGCGTCCACCACTTCGTGCGTGAACTCGCGTGAGCCTTCCATCTTGTAGATTCGCACCCTGCCCTCGACGAGGATGAAGAGCTTGCCATCGGGTTGTTGGGGGGTGTAGAAGACCTCCCCTTGCGCAAGATGGATCTCGGCATTCTGCTGGAGGAGATCATGCAGGAGTTTATGTATCTCATCTTTGTGTAGCGGCTCTAGGATGTCCACTCTGGAGAGGAGCTCTACCTGATCTCGTTCATCCATGTGATAGTCCTTGAGTTATTCAGACAGGTGCATGCCGTACTTGTCCCATCGCGAAGCGATTATAATCGGGATTGAGTCCCCGGCCACGTATCGAAGAATACATTGGCAACCGGCTTTCTGCCCTGGTTTCAACCCGGCCCCAGTGAACAGATGCCTTCTGCCGTTCGTTGAACAGGCCGGCACACGATGGCTACGGCGTGATCCTGCCGCATCCCGATGTCGCGATAAGCACACGCCTGTGCTCGACTTCTTCTTATCCTTCTGACGTGGAACATGACTCCGGTCGAATAGCCGACACCCCGCCGTAATTGACGCTGGTTTCGCCGGGGCGTTCGGATACAAAGCCGCCGGTCGTAACTACTCCCG
>DASSJP010000600.1:0-10000 GCA_035691165.1 Rubrobacter sp. | reverse complement strand
CGGGGAGCCAGCCGCGTTCCTCGATCTCTTCCCGGCTGTCCAGCGGCGTGCCTGCGGGTTTGTGGTGGATGGTGTCACCGTCTATGCAGTGGCCGCTGGCGATGTGGTAGCTGTGCGGGACCCTCTCGTCCGCAATTATCGCCAGGTTGTTAGTGTTGGATGAGTTGTAGCCGCCGATGACGATAACGACGTCCAGAGGGTTCTCCAGCAGCTCGAAGAGGGCGTCCTGCCTGTCCTGGGTCGCCGAGCAAATTGTGTCGAATAGTTCGAAGTGTTCCTCTATATTCTCAGCGCCGTAGCGCTCCGCCATCGCTTTCCTGAGCTCCTCGCCGACGGCCATCGTCTCGCTCATGAGCATCGTGGTCTGATTGGCGACGCCGACGCGCTGCAGGTCCTCATCCGGCTCGAAGCCGGGACACATGCCGTGTCCGAGCTTCTCCCTGAGCTCCCCGGCCCCCATCCTGCCCAGGATGAAGTCCGTGACGTATCCCGTCTCCTTGAGGTTGCGGACGATGAGGTACTTGCCGTTGCCGTCGTCCCTGAAGGTCTGCGAGGCGGTGGCCTTCGTCTCCTCGTGATAGTACTTGCCGTGGATGATGCTGGTAAAGCCGCGCTTGGCGTAGCGGGTGACGCGCTTCCACACCGAGAGGACGGAACCGCAGGTCGTGTCCACCACGACGCAGTCCTTCTGCCTGAGCTTCTCGACCCAGTCTATGGGGGCGCCGAAGGCCGGGAGGAGCACGACGTCCTCGGGGGATAGCGAGTCGAAGGCTTCGTCTGGAGGACCGTCGAAGCCCGTTGATAGGAACTCAATGCCCATATCGCGCAGGCGGTCGTTCATCGAAGCGTTGTGGATCATGTCCCCCGTTATCAGGATGCGCCTGTCGGGGAACTTCTCGCGGGTCTGGAAAGCGTAGTCAACGGCCCTGTCAACGCCGTAGCAGAATCCGAACTCGTCGGCGAGGCGAACCGTGAGGTCGCCGGCCACGAGGACGTTGCCGTTCTCACGGACCCTGTCAACGACCTCCGAGCGGTAGTCCCTGTCCAGGAGATGCTGGACGTTCTCCCGCATCTTGAAGCCTTTGCGGAAATATTTCTGCTCCGTCACGCTCACCTCTCGTACCCGACGTTCGTGTTCCGTGCTCGAAGTTGAGTGTAGCGCATCTACCCAAACACGTCGTGGCACACATCACAGTCGCCTGAAGTGTGAAATGGGTGTAAAATCTAGCGCCGTGGACCGCAGAGCCACCATCATGGTCGCAGACGACGACGTCGCAGCGCTCAAACGCTCCGCAGGAGCCCTTGAGAACGCCGGCTTCCGCGTGGTCTCCGCTACGGACGGTCGCACGGCCCTCCAGGAAGCCCTCACCCGCAGGGTCGACCTGATAATCATGGACGTTTCGATCCCCCAGCTCAGCGGCGTCGAGACGTGCCACTGTCTCAAGGCCATGCCGAAGACCCAGAAGATCCCCGTAGTCCTCACAGCTGCCAAGAAAGACCCGGCCGCCAAAGCACTCGCCGAGCGCACACAGGGCTCTGTGCGGGTGCTCAGGAAGCCCTTTACGGAGGAAGCCCTCGTCTCCCTCGTCCAGCAGCTCGCCCGTCCGAAGTCCCTGATCTAACCTCCTTAACTGACATGTTTACCTTACTTTTCGGACCCACGGTCTGACCTGTCCTCGTCAAAGATCGGAGTAGCTTGTGACGAAAGCCGTGGTGATCGGGGGTGGTATAGGCGGGCTCACGGCGGCGATCTCGCTTCGAAGGGCTGGCGTGGAGGCCGTGGTGTTCGAGCGCGCGCGCGAGCTTCGGGAGGTCGGAGCGGGGATCGCCCTCTGGGCCAACGCCGCGAAGGCGCTGCGCCGGCTCGGCCTCTACGAAGCGGTCAGGGATCGCGCCGCGGAGATAGGGGGCGAGACGCGCAACTGGCGTGGCAAACGGCTCTTCACGATACCGGCCGACGCGATGAGGAGCAGGTTCGGAGATGCCAACCTGGTGATGCACCGGGCCGACCTGCAAGCGACGCTTCTGGCGGCCCTGCCGGAAGACGCGGTAATACTCGGGACGGGATTGGAATCCTTCTCCCAGGAACGGGAGACCGTGGTCGCCCGATTCAGTGGGGGCGGGGAGGAGTCGGCGGAACTTCTCGTGGGGGCGGACGGTCTGCGCTCGACGGTACGGGCGCGAATCCTGGGTGATGGGCCGCCGCGCTACGCCGGGTTCACCGCGTGGCGGGGCATCGCCGAGGGCGTGGAGGGCCTTGCTCCAGACGGTGTCGGCCTCAACCTCTGGGGCAGGGGCATGGAGTTTGGTCTGATCAGCATCGGCCACGGACGCGCGTACTGGTACCTGAGCAGGAACGCGCCGGAGGGCGAAGGACAGTCAGGGCGCAAAGGTGAAGTACTCGGGCATCTTCGGGGCTGGTATGGTGCCGCGAGGGCGGCGGTCGAGGCGACCGATAGCACCAGGATACTGCGCAACGATATCTACGACCGCGAGCCTGCAGGACGCTGGGGCGAGGGCAACGCGACCCTCCTCGGGGACGCGGCCCATCCAATGACGCCGAACCTGGGACAGGGCGCCTGTCAGGCCATAGAGGACGCCGTGGTACTGGCTGACGCAGTGCGCGAGACGGACTCGGCGGCGGCAGCCCTGCGTTCCTACGAGGCTCGGCGCATTGCTCGCACGAGCGCCGTCGTAAGGGCGTCGCGGAGCATGGCGAGAGTCCTGCAGGTCGAAGCTCCGCTACTTTGTGGGGTGCGTGACCTGAGCGTCAGGCTCATGCCGGACGGAGTGAGGATGAAGAGGTTGGATCCCATCGTCGGGTACGAGGTATGAAGTCTGTGATGGTAAGATCGCTCCCCGTAAAAGGAAGAGGTGCTGGTTCTTGGGACTGAGCAAGCGCCGCAAGGCGCTCATAACGCTCGCCACGCTTATCGGGACGTTTCTGGCGGCGCTCGACTCGACCGTCGTAGGCACAGCGATGCCGACGGTGATCGGGGAGCTCGGCGGCCTCGAACTCTATCCGTGGGCCTTCGCCTCTTATTTGCTCGCCGCGACCGTGATGGGACCCGTCTTCGGCAAGCTCTCTGACACCTACGGCAGGAAGCCCGTCTATCTGGCAGGGATCTTCCTCTTCCTGCTAGGCAGCGTGCTCGCAGGCACCTCCCAGAGCATGGCGGCCCTGATCTCCTTCAGGACGCTCCAGGGCTTGGGAGCCGGCGCCGTTCAGCCCGTGGCCATAACCATTGTCGGAGACATCTTCGAGCTCGAGGCGCGGGCGCGCATCCAGGGTCTCTTCGGGGCGGTGTGGGGGATCTCAGCCGTTGTCGGCCCCGCCGCAGGCGGCTTTATCACGGACCTGATCTCCTGGCGCTGGGTCTTCTACGTGAATGTACCTTTCGGCATCGTAGCCGCCGTCCTCCTCACCGTGACCCTGACCGAGAGGTTCGAGCGCCGCGCCCGTAGCGTGGATTATCTCGGCACAGTCCTCCTAACGGGCGGCCTCGTCGCGGTCCTGCTCGCGCTGCTCGGCGGCGAGTCAGTACTCTCTGGATCCACCCTGGCGCTTTTCTTCGGCGGCGCGGCCGTGCTCGCGCTCTTCGTGTTTGTCGAGCGGCAGGCGGCAGATCCCGTAGTCCCTCTCGACCTGTTCACGGAGCGGATCATCGCGGTCTCGGCCCTCGGAAACCTGGCGATGGGAGGTGTCTTGCTCGGCGTCTCCGTCTACGTGCCGCTCTTCGTGCAGGGAGCACTCGGAGGCACAGCGATCACAGCCGGTGCGGCGGTGGCCTCGCTCTCCATAGGGTGGCCCCTTGGATCTTTCATCGGTGGGAGGATGCTTCTTGTGACCGGATATCGCACGACGCTCCTTCTGGGTTCGGCCCTGATCGCCCTTGGCTCGGCACTCTGTGTACCGATGGATGGAAGAACCTCCCTTGCCTACGTTGTCCTCGCCGTCGTGGTGATCGGGCTCGGGCTCGGCTTCTCGAGCACGAGCTACCTCGTAAGCGTACAGAACGCGGTACCCTGGAACCGCCGCGGCGTTGCGACTTCTTCTATTGTCTTCTTCCGTACGGTAGGCGGAGCACTCGGGGTCGCCGTGATGGGCGCTCTGCTGAACGCTTCCCTCGGGGAGCGTTACAGGGCCGCCGTCGACAGGGCGGCAGATGGCGACGCTGGCCTCGGACGCCTGCTCTCCGACCCCAACGCCCTTCTGCAGCCGGCCGTGCGTAGTCGCATTCCCGAGGCGGCGTACTCGGAACTGGCCGGCGCACTCGCGGCCTCGCTCTCTCCGGCGTTCTGGGTCCTGCTCTTCTTCGGTCTCTCGGCCCTCGCCGTGGCGACGCTCTTCCCGCGCGGAACGGCCAAGGACCTCGTAAGCCGGGGGGAGGATCATGGGTGAGACAGGACGTGAGCTGACCCTCGACGACCTCCCTCGCCCGCCGCTCTTCAGGCTGGTTGACCCCGAAGGAAGCGACGTCTTCCAGCAGACCGAAGTCGGCGGCGAAAGGGCTGAGGTAGGGGCTCTCTTCGCGGACAGGGAGCTGGCGGGAGAGTTCTCCGCCGGTGCCGCCTCGCACGGTATGGGGGAGCTTTCGGGCCTGGATCCGCGGGAGCTCTCGGACTGGGGAGCGGTGGAGGTCTTCGCGCTCTCGGGGGCCGACTTCGTGCTCGTCGTCACAACCGAAGGCGCAGGACTCTTCCACGCCGGGGACGTGGCGCACAGGGCGTCGGAGATGGCCGGTGAGATCTCATTCCCACTCTATTTGATCTCCGACGAGAGGGGGGAGGCGCCACTGATCTCGGTCGAGGTCGAGGAGGGAGAGGTGCTCGTGGCGGCCCTCTTCAGCTCTCCCGAGAAGGCCCGCGCTTTCCGGGAACGGGCCGCCCACCTCGACCTGCCTGACAGCCTCGGGACCATAGAGGACAGGGACGGCCTCAGACGCCACGCGCTCATTGCGCGCCAGGCGGGTGCGGCCTACGCCGTCATAGATCCAGCATCTGGCCTCACGGAGGCGATCCCTGTCGAGGAGTTGATCGAACCCTGAAACCAACGCGCTGGGTGGACTATGGTCTTTGCGGGTGTGGATGCGGCGAAATGACGACCGAATCCCGCGTCAATAACAAATTCGAGGGATGGGTGAAAGGAGAACCCTCGGGATTCATGAGAGGTCACGCCGTTCTTTGCAGGACTATTGTTGCTTTGACCTGCATTTTCCCCTCAATGGGTGAGAGAAGGCAGGACAGAACCAGAGAGATTCTGCTTCATTCGACCTTCAAGAGGTACTGCGCTGTCTAGTGGGCAATACCTGTTAGCCTGCGACGTTGACTCCACGGTCTGGGATACGGGCTCCTGGGTCTGTTCGGCGGTTCTGGAGGTCACGGGTGAGACGCTGGATATGGGTGAGGTCACGACCTGGACCCACGTTCTGGATAAGTACGGAGAACAAACCACGACCGCCATCTTCGACCGTGTCTTCGACCCTGCGCGGATTCGCGAGCGGGAACCGTACCCTGGCGCCTCGAAGGTGCTGCGCGCGCTGCAAGAGGAGCTTGGAGTAGAGATCCACTTTGTAACCCATAACGACCCGGAGACCATGATTCCTCATCTGGAGCCCTGGCTCAAGACGCATTTCGGTCGCGGTGTTGGGCTCACGGTAACGATGGGGGACAAGCTCATCATACTGGAGGAGCTTGGCGCCTTCGGTCTAATTGACGACAGGCCGGACACTATCCGGCGGGCCGCAGACGCTGGTCTTTGGGTGGCGACGATGTTACAGCCCTGGAACCGCGACCTTGTCGCGCGGAGAGATGACGTGCACGGATTCTCCGACTGGCGGGAGGTCCGTGGTCTCCTGCCTCCTGTCCGAGGTGGTTAAATCCATGTGCGAGGCCCGCTTCGGGAGGTGATGACGTGTTCCGTTCTACGGCCGTGCGACAACTGATCCTGCTCGGCCCCTCGCTCATTCTGGCCGTGCTGATGATCTTCCATCCTTCGCCTTACGACGACGTCGCAGACGAGCTCCTACCCATCGCGGGATGGTGGACCTTTCTGCACACGGCGCAGTTCTTCCTGTTCGCGTTCATGGGCGCGTCTGTGTGGATGCTCGTCGATGGCTTGCGTGGGGCCTTGATCGCGCGTGTGGCGGCGGTGGTCTTCGTCCTGTTCTACGATATCGGGGACGCCGTGGCGGGTATAGCCACAGGCATACTCGCTGGCAAAGCGGCGGGCGGCGCGCTTCCCGACGACGTAGCCGTCCCGGCGATAAGGGCGATATTCACCGATCTCACGAAAGATGTGTTCTTCGGGGCCGGGATTCTTGCCTGGATCGCGGCTCTGGGCGCGAGTGCGATCTCACTCTGGCGCGCCGGCGCGCCCCGCCCGCCGGTAGTCTTGCTGGCCGTACCGGCGTTCTTGCTCACCTTCGATCACGCCTTCCCCTTCGGTGTCCTCACCTTCGCCTCTTTCTTCCTCGTCGTCCTCTGGCTGGATCTTTCGCAGAGGCGAGGTTCCGGACGGGCTCGAATCTCAGAATCCAGCTTGTAAGGAACGAAAGAGCCCGATAGGAGACCGGGCAAGTCGTGCCTACCTTCTCGTCACCCGTTCACAGTCGCCGTTCACCCCATCGTTGGTATCGGCAATTACCCTGTCATCGGTACCGAGGCCGCAGTTGATCAGGTCGCGACCTCCTCCAACGGCGTTGATGGTGTCGCTGTTGTTGCCGCCTGAGAGCTCGTCTACACTAGAGCCGCCGACCAGGTTGTCCGCCCCGTCTCCACCGTAGACGTCGTCCTGCCCGTCGCCGCCGCGCAATCCGTCGTTGCCACTTCCGCCGTAGACGTCGTCCGCACCTTCGCTCCCGGAGATCGAGTCGCCGCCGGGCATGCCGTACAGTTCGTCGTCACCCCTCCTGCCGATTACGGTATCGTCTCCTCCCCTGGCGGAGATGACGTCTCTCTTGTCTGTGCCCGCCAGCCTGTCGTCTCCGGGCGTGCCGATCAGCTCGGCGGCCAGTGCCACCCCGCTGATCAAGAATAGAGCCACCATTGTCGCGGCGGCTGACAACACGGGTCTCCTCATCCGGAACTCCTTTCGCTCCCGCGCATGGTATCCCAGAGCGGATATCCGTGTATCCATCAAATGAATGATTTCGGACATCCTTTCGGCTGGTTGGCAGGGAGATGAAATGAGAGAGGTGGAGTAATGTAACCTGTCTGGTGCTGAACGCGAGACACGAAGGAGGCGCCTTGACACGCGAGAGGCCTGGGAACATGGAGGAAATGCGGGACGACGCGCCGCGGATAACCGGGTTCCTGGGCCGCGGGAGCTTCGTCAAAGTCTCGGCCAGGACCGGCATAGACCTGAGGGGCTACGTCTGCGACCAGAACGAGAGCGGCCTGCTCCTGGACGCCAGGGACCAGGGCGGGGACCCGACCGGCTACGAGTTCCTTCCCTGGTCCAGCATCGAGCGGGTGAGCGCCGTCCAGTAAATGTGGACGGAGTAGCCGAGGATCTTTCCAGAACCGTCTGCTGCTCTGCGAGATGAGCCCCGAGGTCATGTGCTACGGATCAATAACAGGGTCCGAAACCTTCCCCTTCGCGAACGAGGACTGCCACAGGAACTCTGACAGAGCGCGAGAAACTACAACCCTGCGACGGCCGGGATGATCTCCTCGCCGAACGTCTGGAGCGGCTTTATCTCGTGCACGTTCGGCATGTTGAAGATGAGGTGCTGTATGCCTGCCTCGTTCAGTTCCCGGCACATCCCTATCACGTCCTCCACGGTCATGCCCTCTTCCCCGAGGTTGGCCGTTCCGAGGGCTGTGCGTTCGATCTCCTCGTAATCCCTTCCCACGTCCTCGCAATGACCCCTCAGGACATCGAGCTTGTGGCGGATCAGATCCGGCCCCCCGTATGCGAACAGGTTGCAGGCGTCGGCGTACTGTGCGACGAGCCGCAGCGTCCTCTTCTCGCCCATCCCGCCGATCATGATGGGCGGATGCGGTTCGCTGAGAGCCTGGGGGCTGTTGATCGGCTCGGCGAGCTGGTAATGCTCGCCTTCGTAAGGCCTGACCTCTCCAGACCACATCTGGTGCGCGATCTGGAGCGATTCTTCGAGTTGCTCGAAGCGCTCCCTGGTGGAAGGAAACGGAACGCCGAGTCCCCTCGACTCGCGCTCGTTCCAGCCTGCCCCGATACCGAGGTAACCTCTTCCCCCCGAGAGCACGTCGAGCGTGGTCGCGGTCTTGACGAGTAGACCTGGGTAGCGGTAGATGACCCCCGTCACCAGGGTCCCGAGCCTCGCCCTCTCGGTGACGGCGGCCAGGTAGCTCAGGGCGCTGTACCCTTCGAGCATCGGCTCATCTGGCTCGCCCACGGCCCCTATCTGGAAGAAGTGGTCCATCACCCAAAGGCTCGCGAAACCGGCCTCGTCGGCGGTCCTGCCGATCTCGGCCAGCTTGGGACCTATCCCCGCATTGCCTTCCGGCCAGGTGAAACTTGGAACCTGCAGACCTATGCGCATGTCTCTATCCCCTCTCGACTTGATAAACGTCCGACCGGCAGATTCTATCCCCTGAGCGCGAGGGATGTGGAAAGAGCATCGAAGAGACGGTCTACGTCCCTTTCGGTGTTGTAGAGGTGGGGGGAGACGCGTACGCTCTCGCCTCGCACGCTGACGAAGACATCGTCCGCCGTGAGCCTGGTGGCGAGGTCATCGGGGGCGTCAGGGCCGAGCATGAGCCCGATCATGTGCCGTGCCCGCCTCTCTTTCGGGATGGTTTCCATACCACGTTCCGTAGCTTTCTCCTCGATGAGGTCGGTCAACGTACCTATAGTTTCGGAGACGTTGTCTACGCCCCAGTCGAGGATCTGGCGGAGCGCCTCGGCCGCCATCGGGAGCAGGACGAAGTTGTTACGTTCCCCGACGTCGTAGCGCCTGGCGCCGGGCTGGTAGGCGTCCTGGTAGTCCACGAGTTGCGAGAAGGCCTCGCTACCGTGGCGGTTGATCCAGTTATGCTCTATGGGATTCCCCTCCCGATACTTCTCAGCGACGTACATGAACCCGACGCCGTACGGTCCGAGCAACCACTTGTACATCGAGGCGACCAGGAAATCCGGTTCGACCCCGGAAACGTCGAAAGGATGCGCCCCGATCGACTGTATCCCGTCAACAACGAGCGCAGCTCCCATCTCACGCACACGCTCCCCGACGCGTGCGAGGTCAACGAGCGAGCCGTCGGTCCAGTGGCAGTTCGGAACGGCGACGACGGCTGTGTCTGAGTCGATCTCCTCGAGCAGAGCACTGGTCCAGTCGTGATCTTCGGGACGGGCTACTGTGACGAGCCGCGCCCCGCTCCGGACCGCAAGCTCGCGCCACATGTAGACGTTCGAGGGGAACTGGTCCTCGAGGATCAGGATCTTCTGTCCTCCTTGCACGGGGACGTTCGCCGCCGCGACGGCGATCCCGTAGCTGACGGAAGGGACGATCGCGACTCCGTCCGCATCCCCGCCGACGAGCCGGGCGAACAGCGCGCGGGTCTCTTCCGAGTCTTCGAAGAAAACGTCGGGTGTGATCTCCCATGGCCTTGATTTGCGTGACGCAGCCCTCTCCCCGATCTCCCGCGCAGAGCGTAGCTGCGGCGACATGTACGCGCAGTTCAAGTAGACGATACCTTCAGGTATCTCGAAAAGGTCGCGCTGGTTGCCTAGGTTCATCGCGAATGTCCTCCCTGGATAGTCTCTTCCTACTTAACCAGAGATCGGAGCAACCTGCCCGTGGAGATCATAGCTCCACCGAGTACAGCCGGTATGCCGCCCCCGGGATGCACCGACGCCCCGACCCTCCACAGCCAGGGTCTTCTACGGTCGTTGTACCGTGGCCTGTGCAATGGCCCACTCATCCAGAAGGGACATGCCGCCCCGTAGAGCGCCCCGCCATCACTCCCCCAGACGCCGAAGTATCGGGGATCGAAGACCTCGTACTCCCCGAAGTACTCA
>DASSJP010000599.1:0-2182 GCA_035691165.1 Rubrobacter sp. | reverse complement strand
AGCCACGGGGACATCTCCGCCACCTCGAGGTCGGGGTCCGGTCCCAAGAGCATCTGGGCGACGATCTGCTGCATCCAGGTCGTACCCGACTTGGCGTACGTGGAGATGATGATGTCATCGTCGCGAAACTGGAGATCGTTCCATATCGTCGAATCGAAGTGGTGGTTGTGTAGCTCCCGGGTCTTCGTTGGTCGTGCAATCGTCTCGGTCACCTCTGCCTCCTTATCACTGTTCAGTCCGATCATCGCGATACGCAAGAAGTACGGTGTCGCTCTCGTCTTTCCTCCTTTCTGTCGCCTTCCTTATTGCGACCTCTAGTTTGAGGCTGGACGCAAGGGCGAACCACCCACGCCGCCCCCACAGTTCTCCCACGCTTCTGTAACGCGTCGACGGATGGCATTCCGCGCCGTGCTCTCGAAAGAGGGAGCCTTCAGAACCGCTCGACTTAAGGAATCGCAGCTCACGGTCGATCTTCGAGCAGGGGTGAGTCATGCGTGAAAGGCCGAATGGTGGATCGAGCGTCTGACAGGCGAAGGATGAGAGCAAGGTCAGGTACAGCGTTCCATTTGGGGCTGCTCGCACCGCTGATGCTGATCCTATTCGCACCGTCGTGCGCGGAGATGGAGCTGCTGACGGGCAACTCCCGCGGTGGACCCGGACCGCCGCCCTCGGGCTCACTTTCCGTGAGCTTCATAGACGTGGGCCAGGGGGACGGGGTGCTCGTTCAGGCAGGTGGCGAGAGCTACCTCATCGACGCAGGGCGACCGGAGGAAGGACCCAGCGTGGTGGACTTCCTGCGGAGCAGGGGCGTTGAGGAGCTGGACGGCATAGTGGTCAGCAACCCCGACGCCGACCACATCGGGGGCTTCCTCGACGTGTTCGACGCGTTCCCTGTCGAGACGGTCTTCGTCTCGGGCGACCCGAACAGCACCCTGACCTACAACGCTTTTCTACGAGGGGTGCGCGACGAGGGAGCAACGACGGAGGTCTTGCGTGCCGGGATGCGGATGGATTGGGCGGGAGTACAGGCCGACGTCATCGGTCCGCCGACGGACGCCGAGGGGGGTCTCTTCTCCGAGATCAACGACAACTCCGTGGCAATCCTGCTCACCTACGGCACGGCGCGTATCCTGCTCGCCGGCGACGCCGAGGCGAATGAGGAGGAGTATATGGCGAACGGTCCATATACGGGTCCTCTGACCATCTTGAAAGTCACCCACCACGGCTCCAACACCTCCTCGACCCCGCTCTTCCTCAGCCGATTTCCGCCTAAAGTAGCCGTCATCCAGTGCGGGGTGGACAACCCCTACGGGCATCCAACCCCAGAGACCCTCGACAGGCTAGGGAGGGCAGGCGCAAAGGTCTTCCGCAACGACGAGGACGGGGATGTGATCGCCACGATAAAAGATCAGGAGTTGAAGGTGGCCGTCACCAGACCTTAGAGTATTCTCACTTGATTCCGGCTAAAGCTATGGCGCTTGAGAACCGAGAATGTTCCTGTATTGTTACCTTCATAAGGACCCTTGTAGGGTACACAAAAGGAGGAAAGAGACGTGGTCAGCTTCAATCGCGTCATACTGGCTGGCAATTTGACCAGAGATCCCGAACTACGCTTCACCAACGACGGCATACCCGTCTGCTCTTTCGGTCTCGCGGTCAACAGGGTGAGGTCGCGCAGCGAGGAGGTGGATTTCTTCGACATCTCCGCCTGGCGCGAGCTCGGCGAGACCATCGCCAACTACAAGAAGAAGGGCGACCCCATACTCGTCGAAGGACGGCTGCAGTACCGCACCTGGGAGGCCCAGGACGGCTCCAAGCGGAGCAAAGTGGACGTTGTCGCGGACAACGTCCAGTTCCTCAGTGGCCGGGCCGACTCGGACGACGGCGCTCCTTCCGGCGGCAGAGGTGGACAGGCTCGCCGTGGAGGTGGGCGGGGCGACCGGCGCGAAGAGGTGGATATCAACGAAGAAGACTTCGAAGACATTCCATTTCGTTACTTTAGCATCAAGTCATTGATAACCCGAGATATCTTGTGAGGTGAGCTCGAAGGTCTGCAGGGGCTGTGGAGTCGAAAAAGACCTTTCGGGCTTCTACAAACTTCATAGGATGGCAGACGGCCACCTGGACCGCTGCAAGGTCTGTGTCAGGTTGCGTGCACGGAAGAATCGTCGTGAGCGCTCAG
>DASSJP010000598.1:0-3048 GCA_035691165.1 Rubrobacter sp. | reverse complement strand
GGTGAATCGACAATTGGATCACATCCACATTGGAGAAGCGGCCAGGTATAGAAATGAGGAGCGGAAGTACAAGGCTTTCCTCTCGTAACGGGTGGCGATGCGCCTGAAGCGCTTTAGCTTGTTGAAGGCTCTTTCGATCAGGTTGCGCTGCTTGTGAAGCTTTCTGTCTTACTCTTTTGCTCTTTGCGGTCGGACTTCGGCGGGACGACAGCGACCGCAGCACATTCCTCTATCTTTTCGAGTACCCTCTCGCTGTCGTAACCCCTGTAGGCGATCACATAATTGGTCTCGATCTCTTCGAGCAGGTGATCGGCCTGGGTTTTTGCTCATTGACCTGACCCGCCGTGAGATACAAGCGCACAGGACGCCCCATAGCATCGGATGTCATGTGGATCTTGGTGCTCAAACCTCCTCGAGAACGCCCCACAGCCTCGTTTTGGCTCCCCCTTTTCCACAGACCGCCTGCTGATGGACTCTAACGGTATGGTCTCGTGTCGATCATGAGGTATACGTTGTCTGAGTCTTCGGTGAGATCCTCGAAGACCTCTTCCCAAACACCCGCTGTTGCCCAGCGAGTGAAGCGCTTGTGGACACTCTTCCAGTTGCCATAGCGTTGGGGCATGTGGCACCAGTACGCCCCGCTAGGCAACACCCAAAGAACGCCATTGACGAAAGTTCGCTTATCTTTGGCCGTACGGTCCCGGTCTCAGACCTTGCGAGGCAGCATGTCCTCGAACTTGTTCCACTGCTCTTGTGTGAGTTCGTATCTCTCTGGCAAGATCCACCTCACTCGGTTGCGTATGCACCAGCGAGGCTGCTATTACCGTAAATGTCGATTCACCCTAGTCTATAACTACGCCCTTCACGAATATGGTGGAGGGACGCGTGTAGGCCTCGCGCAGGATACGGGCCCGCAGCGCCACGCGCCGCTCGCGGAAGCGCCTCGCGGCCACCGGCGGCAACGAACCCAACTCTGTTGGCTCATCCTCAGCCAACACGAGCTTTTCGAGGTGGCGGATCTTCCACGGAGGCGAGACCAACCACCGCACGTCGGCCAAGACCTCCTCGTGCAAATCGACGAGCCTTTCCGGCGGCCCGATCCCGTATAGCACTTTTCCGGAAGCCTCACGTATCAACTCCGCTTCCAACGCCTCGTCTTCGAGCTGGACCGCCGGCTCGGAGTCGACGAAGTCGCTCGTCGCAACCCTGCCGCCTGACCGTGTCACGTGGCGGAGCGCGTCGAGCGCCTCCTGCGCGCTCTTCTCCTTCACGTCCAGCTCGTGGAAGAGCCCTGAGGAATAGACCAGGTCGAAGATGCCAGAGTCGAAAGGCATCTCGAAGACGTCTCCGGCAAGGAGGCGAACCGGGGCGGCGAGCCCAACCTCTACCAGAGAGTCACGCGTCTCTTCTATTCGTTCTGCATCCAGGTCGATGGCGGTGAGGGTGCCACTCACTCCGACGCGCTGGCTGAGACCCTCGAGCCATAGCAGCGACGAGCCTCCCGCGTAGAGCACGTCGAGTCCACCTATATCCCCGAGAACATCCAGCTCGCTGTCGCAGAAAGTGATGAGGTCTGCTTCGAGCTCCTCCCGCTCCCCCGGCGTCAGAGGGTCTTCTTCATATGATCTACCCGTCCTTAGATTCCCGATATGTAAACTTACCTTTCAGTTTCCGGGTGTCCACGCTCACAAGCGCTGCCATGCTGGTGCTGAGCTAGACCGAATAGAACTGATCACAGTATAGAGGAATCGTGCCGCGGCACGATTCCTCTACTACTCGCCAACCTCCACGGCGCTTGAAAGGCATCCGCGCCCGCCTTCGTGGCGACCTTGCCACCCGCTAGGACGAACCGCAAGCTTTATTCCCGGCCGCATCCACGGCGCATGCGTGTTAGCTGAAATCGCCGGCGGGCGATCTGTCTATTGTCCTGCGTCAGAGGCGTTCACCGAACCGTTGCATATGTTTCTTATGTATTCGCCCAACAGCGCTCCAGCGCAACATCACTGGGCGCGATTCGTCGGTATGGTCGGGCACTTGTTGTCGTAGACGCGGGCGCGTCCCTGGTGCGCTGCCTTTTCGGCCCGTATGATCACAGGAGGGGCTGTGTCAGGCTGAGACTTGTTGCCCGGATAGACCTTCTCCTTGCTACCGCGCAGTCCACAATCAGAGTCTTACTGCCGGGCGGCACGGAGCCAGGAGTATTACCTGCTCCAACGGGTGGGCTAATGTCTCGCGAAGCGGTGATAGCAGCAGTGAAAGTTCCCTCATCGAGCCTCAGGGGCGGCCAAAGCCCGATAAGCTGCGAGAGAGGCCTCCTGGATCGTCTGTCTAGCCTCCCCCTCCGTAGCGCCTTCGGAGAAGACGACGATGAAGTATTCCTGGCCGACCCCACCACGCTCGGCAGGAAAGACTATCCCGGCGTCCGAGAAGGTGCTCTCGTAGGAGCCGATCTTGTGGGCGACGCGGATACCTTCGGGTAGCGGTTGGGGGAGACGGTCCTCGAAGGCGGTGCCTGTCATGACGTCGAGCATCTCCGCTGAGAGATCGGGGCTCGTGTAGGAGGGGTCGGCTATGGCCTTGAGCACGAGCAGGACGTCGTTTGGGGTCGTGGTGTTGGGCATCCAGTAGCTTGTCGAGCGCGCACCGACGCGCTCAAGCTCGGCCTCTATCTCCTCCTCTCCCAGGTAGCGGTTGAGCATGACCTCCGCGGTGTTGTCGCTCTCTTTGATCAAGAACCTCGCGCACTCGCGCAGGGTCATGGTTGTGCCTACCGGGTAGCGGTAGAGCACGCCCGTACCCTCTGCCCAGACGTCCGAGGCGCGCATGGTGATCTCGTCGTCCAGGCTCAACTCGCCTCGGGAAGCAGCCCTGTAGAGCGTGAGCAAAGCGTACAGCTTGCTGAGGCTGGCGGCCACGAAGCGTCGGTCGGCGTTGAGCGAGGCGCTCTCTCCGGAGTAGGGATCGAAGACCGCCACCCCGTAAGTACCCGCGTGCGCTTCGGAGATGGCTCGGAACTGTTCGTCGAGTTCTTCGACGGCACGAACCCGC
>DASSJP010000597.1:0-4993 GCA_035691165.1 Rubrobacter sp. | reverse complement strand
GGAGTCGATCTGGAGGTTCGGGACTCCGGGCGTGGTTTCGACCCGGCCGCGCTCGAAACGTTGGGAGGCGGGCCGGGCGAGCGGGTCGGTTTTGCGGGAATGAGAGAGCGGGTCAGCATGCTCGGCGGTGACCTCAAGATTCAAAGCAGACCGGGCGCCGGTACCTCTGTAGCAGCGACCATCCCTTTGACGCGGACCACATGACGACGCTACCGTGTGGGCCTGACGGGCTCATTGCTACTAAGGAGATCGAACGCCCTGTTGCACGAGGACTACGCTGAGCGTCGGTGCGGGGTGCTCCCGCGTTGCGCAAACTTGTGAACTTGGCCGGGCAGTCGTTTATTGGAGGTAAATAGAGATGGTGGAAGACGAGATGTCTCCAGAGCACGGACGCGGGCTGACGCGCCTCGCTATAGTAGACGACCACGAGCTCGCCAGAGAAAGTCTCCAAAACATACTGGCCGACGAATCAGATATCGAGATCGTCGGCGAGGCGGCCAACGGGCGACAAGCGCTCTTACTATGCTCACGTCTCAGGCCAGATCTAATCCTCATGGACGTGCGGATGCCTGAGATGGACGGCTTGGCGGCCACAAAGGAGGTCAAGCAAAGATACCCTGAGACCAGCGTCGTGATGCTGACCATGCATGAGAACCCAGACTACCTGCTCGAAGCGTTGAAGGCGGGGGCGGCTGGCTACGTACTCAAGGATGCACCTCAGGAAGACATTATCGAAGCGGTGCGACGGGTACGCAACGGGGAGTCCCCGATGGATCCAGAGTTGGCCGCTCGGCTTCTACGAAGGTTGGCTACCGAGGGGGAGATGCGAAGGGGAACGCGTGGTTCTCAGGGGGCTACTTACGCGGTGGAGCCCCTGACCCCGCGTGAGTTGGAGGTTCTTGGACTCATGAAACTGGGACGCACCAACCGCCAGATCGCTGCGGATCTTGTAATTAGCCTTGGTACGGCCAAGAATCATGTAGAACATATTATCGCCAAGCTGGGAGTCTCCGACCGCACCCAGGCTGTGGTTAGGGCATTGGAACTTGGAATTTTGGGATTCGCCGAATCACCCTAGCAAGGGAATCACTCTTTCTCTCGATTCTCAATTTTTCATTGCTCGTATGGCGAGACACTGGTCAGGACCTTGAGATTTCCTTCGGCGAGTTCGAAGAGTACGACATCGTCCGCTTGGAGGATGTCTACGGGCACGCGTCCCCACCGCTGATGCTCTTAGCACCCAGAGCTTGCAGAGTGTTCTCCAACCGCCCAAGATGATCATGTACCTCAAGCACTGAATTGCCTGCGAGGGTGTGCTGACGACAATCCAGGTTCGGTCGATGCAGGACTGCACGTCGGAATTCATTTGTGCTACGAACAAAGCGCGGGTGTTCCGCAGTGACAGCGGTGCTGGCGAGTACAGCTTTCCTTGCTGAACTCCCCGTGGTCTGTCCTTGTGATTGCATTCTTTGCCGTTTCTGTGAGCCTATGGCCAACCCCAAGGCTGCGCCGATGCGCGTAAAGGTGTCATTGCTGCACTCTATGATCGCGACTAATTGGAGACCCAGTACGATTTCGCCGACACAGGCCTCCAGCCGAAAAAATGTGCCACTCGACCGATGTGGCAGTAGCGGCTGCTGTTTAACATCGCCTTAACCAAATCAAACAGCGGGAGGCTTAAGGACAGATGGCCGTGCAAAGCACCGCCGATACCGACGCCGCTAATTCGGCCGTCAGGATGATCAAATCCGCACCCCGAGTTGATACTTTCATGGGCAGTTTGGCGAAATCGGGAAGGCAGCTGCTGGTGATGTTAGCACTGTTGTCCTCAGACATCCTACTCGCCTTCGCAATATGGCAGGCCGCCCTCGTGCTGTCTAGCGCCTTGGCGCGTGATTTCGCTTCTGGGCTCGCGCTTGTGAGTATGGGCGCCGTATGGGTGGGGCTGCGCGCGGTGTTGGGATTGTATCCGGGTTACGGGCTAGGCCAGGTAGAGGAGCTCCGTCGGCAGACTTTTGCATCAATTGCCACCATCACTATCCTCGCGATTCTCACTTTCGAAGATGGCACCCTGTTCTCATACATACTATTCTTAGTGTGGTGCGTGGGTCTCCTCGTCTTGGGTCCTCTGACCAGGCACGTCGTAAAGCGAGCGATGAGAGAAGTTGGGCTGTGGGGCAAACCTGTCGTGGTTGTGGGCGCTGACAAAGCAGGTGCGCACATGCTCAAGGTACTGCAGCAAGAGAAAGATCTGGGCTTCAATCCCGTCGCCGTCTTTGATAATCGGGTAGCACCGATGGGAGGTACGCTCGAAGGCGTACCCTATGGGGGAACCCTGAGCGATGCGGCATCTTTAGGCAGGAAGCATGGAATAGACACCGCCATCTTCGCCATGCCCAATACGCGGCGTGAACACTTAGTCAAGTTCACAAACTTGGCCAGTCTCAGCTTCCAGCATGTCATAGTCATACCCAACCTTGGTGGGATCACGAACTGCACGGTCGTGGCCAGGGATCTCGCTGGAACGTTCGGTGTGGAGATCAAGTACAACCTTCTGGACCCCTGGGCCCAGCGCGTGAAACGGATGCTGGACGTTGCGGCTACCTTGATCGGCGGGGCTTTGATCCTTCCACTTATCCTGTCGCTCTGTCTGCTCGTGCGGCTGGAGTCGCGCGGACCGGTGTTCTACATGGATCAACGGATGGGCCGAGATGGCAGGCTCTTCTCGTGCGTGAAGTTTCGGACTATGGTGCTCGACGCAGAGGGTTTGCTGCAGCAGATGCTCGCGGAAGACGAAACGATGAGGAACGAATACCTGATCTACCACAAACTGCGCGACGATCCCCGTGTCACCCGAATTGGCCGCTTCCTGCGCAAGACCAGCCTGGATGAGCTACCACAACTCTGGAACGTCTTGCGTGGAGAGATGAGCTTGGTCGGCCCCCGACCATACCTGCCTCGCGAGTCCGAGGATATAGGGAACACGCAGAAGGAGATCCTGCGCGTCACACCGGGGATCACCGGTCCATGGCAGGTGGCTGGGCGCAACCATGCCTCCTTCAGCGAGAGGGTTCACATGGACGCTACCTACGTGCGTGACTGGTCTATATGGTTGGACATTGTCCTCCTGGCCGAGACCGCGTGGGGTCTGCTATTCAGCCGTAACGCTTATTAGACGTCTGTCCTAGCCTCTATCCTCGCCCGTGAGTCGTTCGCCGATTGCGGAAGACACGCTAATGCCCATTGTGAGCACTGATCAATCAGTGTTCACAATGACACCTCGATGTTAGAAGGATGGTCGCGCTCGGTTCGAGGAGACGCAAGTCCTCTCCTTGAACCGGTAATCAGCTTGGCAGGCTTGGGCCGCTCTGGGTAGCGTGTTCTGTGTGTTGTGGGGATACGTTTATAGACAATGTCTCGCGAAAGTCGTGGGTTCGCGGCTTTTCCACTGCCTCGAGGGCGTCCATCGTGAGGTAACGCTTCAGCGCCTACCGCTCGCGACGCCTTCTCCCGGCGAACCTTGAAGATAGCCTTCAGATTCTGGGCCACCTCACCCACCGAGGAGGCCGGCCCGCTTGAGAGCACGTTGCGCTCGAAATGCTCCACGCCTCGCTGCCACCCTACTCCCGGCAACTCGCCCGCCACCGCACTCTTGATGTCCTCGTGGTCGTAACCTTCAGGTAGGTGGCGTCAAGGTAGGGATAGGCCTTCTCCTTCAGGGTCCGCCCCGCCATTCCCTCTGCTTCTCTTCGAGCCGACGTGCGATGTAGCTTACGGGATCCTCACCCTGCTGAAGGCATCGGTAACATCGGCGATCTTCCGAGGGCCGAAACAGGTACATCTCAAGCACCACTTCTTCCACATCTCCACTCATGCGCTCGAAGAGCTCGGTGACGAACTCACCTTCCTGATCTCTGGGCACCTCCAGACACTCGATCCTGCCCGCGTGCGTGGAGGTTGCGCTGAAATGGCCGCCCTAAGCTCTCCTTGTGAGGGTGATCTCCCCGTTGCTGGCTTTGAGGTGCTCGGTCATTTTTATCGAACCTCCTCAAGCACTGCCTTCCACGTCCAGCTTTACGTCGTGCTCGAGCTCGTGTTTTGGGGTCGAGTGTCTCACTTCTCACTCAACCCGCAACTTACCAGACACCATCGCTCTCAAAGCTGCCAGTAGGGGAGTTTTCGAAAGTTATCGATCCTTGGGTCGCAGGCGGAGAAAGTGCAAGAGCAAAACCACCCGCCTCGGAGGCGGATGATCTGGCATCGCGTTGCACTATGTACCTCTGATGGAGCCTACAACGATTGAGGGTGGAGCCACACGTGTGGCTCCACCCTCCGTAAGACTAATCTCGCGGCTCTTGGTTAGCGGCTCATTTGCCCGTCTTCACGGTCCAGGTATTGATAGCAGGCGTGGGATCCACGTTACCCGCTGCGTCTATCGCCCTTACCTGGAAGGTGTGCTGACCATCCTTCAAACCGTTGTACTTATCTGGTGAAGTGCAAGCCTTGAAGGCCGCTGCGTCCAGCTTGCACTCAAACCTAGAGCCCTGCTCGGAAGAGGTGAAGGAGAAGCTGGCCGATTTGCTATTGACGGTACCGGAAAGAGGAGTGGTGATCGTCGTATCCGGCACAGTGGTGTCCACCGTCCACGTTACGCTGGCAGGCGTGGGATCCAAGCTGCCATTCGAGCCTATGGCCCTCACCTTGAAGGTATGCTGACCATCGGAGAGCCCGGTGTAGCCCTGCGGCGACGTGCACGAGCTGAAAGCCGCTCCGTCCAGGCTGCACTCGAACGTAGAGTTCGCCTCTGTGGAGGAGAAGGAGAAGCTCGCGGAGTTGCTCTTTACCGTGCCAGTCGGACCCGAAATGATGCTCGTATTCGGTGGCGTGGTGTCCACCGTCCACGTAGAGCTCGCGGGGGTGGGATCGAGATTACCCGACGCGTCTACCGCAGCCACCCGGAAGGTATGCTGACCATCGGAGAGCCCGGTGTAGT